>NZ_LFRE01000001.1:0-2008 GCF_001077515.1 Acinetobacter sp. VT 511
CAGTAGTCAGTTCAGTAGTCAGTTCAGTAGTCAGTTCAGTAGTCAGTTCAGTAGTCAGTTCAGTAGTCAGTTCAGTAGTCAGTTCAGTAGTCAGTTCAGTAGTCAGTTCAACTGACTACTGAACTGACTACTGAACTGACTACTGAACTGACTACTGAACTGACTACTGAACTGACTACTGAACTGACTACTGAACTGACTACTGAACTGACTACTGAACTGACTAAATCAGAACATTGAATCCTATATGATAAGCTGGGGACTTAGCTTAGTTGGTAGAGCGCCTGCTTTGCACGCAGGAGGTCAGGAGTTCGACTCTCCTAGTCTCCACCACTCATTGCGATGCAATGAGTTATCAATCAATGAAAATAATTTCGATCAATCAACCAGTAAAAATCCACACAAGTTGTTCTTCATAATCTCTTAATGATCTTTCTAACACCTCGTCAGTGCCAGAAGCTGGACTCAAAACACCGGATAACTCAGCTGGTGGAGACTAGGAGAGTCGAACTCCTGACCTCCTGCGTGCAAAGCAGGCGCTCTACCAACTAAGCTAAGTCCCCAGCTTATCATATAGGATTCAATGTTCTGATTTTCTGTTTTCTGGCAGATGGTGGGTCTGACAAGACTTGAACTTGTGACCCCACGCTTATCAAGCGTGTGCTCTAACCAACTGAGCTACAGACCCTCAGATACATCGTCATGAAGAACAACTTGTATTAAAGACCAAACGGTCTTGAAATACTTGATTCAGCTAACGCTAGAACATACAATTCGACTCAAATATTTCTATTAATGAACGATGTTCAAAACACTGTTTTGAACAAGTGCAAGATCTGACCAAGCATTGGCATCTAAATAAGACCAAACGCAAAGTCATACCAGTTGTGCTGGCGACCATAGCAAGAGTGAACCACCTGATCCCTTCCCGAACTCAGAAGTGAAACCTCTTAGCGCTGATGGTTTCACTGTATCCTCGTCGGACTACAGTCAACTGTGATAAATCACAGAGCTTAATAACAATGCCGCGCATTATACGCAACTTAATCACTAAGCTCTATAAGCTATCAGCTTGTTCGCTCAAAGACCAAACAACTTCAACACTGTATGATTACATACTGCGCGAAGCGTAGCTTCTTGCTTAAATTTCAAGGAAAAGCATGCTTTTCTTGTCTTGAAATTTGGTGGAGACTAGGAGAGTCGAACTCCTGACCTCCTGCGTGCAAAGCAGGCGCTCTACCAACTAAGCTAAGTCCCCAGCTTATCATATAGGATTCAATGTTCTGATTCGATTAATTTTTTCCTATCTTCCTACTACCTACCAAATGATTCAAACCATTTACACCCTTCCTCCTTCCCTCCTCTCCCTCCTCAATAAAAAATTGATTGATAAAAAGGCAACAATGGCTCGCCTAGACAATGAGAAACGAATAGAACGTATTAAGCAGGGCCTGGCACGTTCGGGTTACAAGCCAACAGGTAAGAAAGCCAATGAGGCTAAGCACAAACGCATAAAAGAATTACTAGCAGCTGGCAATATGACTAAGGAAGAAATTGCCAAAGCAGCGAATTGAGGAGCTGCAACTGTTTATCGAGTTGCTAAAGTAATTTAAAAAGGCTTGTATCAGCGCTTCCCTTAAATCCCTTGTCATATTCATTTTAAATGTTGAATACCGATATACATAAAGTAGCGCTGGTTTCATACTTATGAAGTTAATATGTACTATGCTAAGGCGCTGCGTATTTGCGATTTGCACATAAGCAGGACCAAAGACTACTAGATGTAGTACAGAAAGGCCCTACAACTTACATTTAACCTACATAAAAGGACGGGGTATGCATGGATCGTATGGACGAAATTATTTGGAAAAGGAACAAATTAATCGGTATCATTTTGTGGATTATTATTGCCATTGGTATGGGGCTGGCCTTTACGATGCCGAAGTTACTTGTGTCCAATGGAGTAGCTCTAGTCTTTGTAGTTTGGATTACATACGCTAATGCGAAA
>NZ_LFRE01000010.1:0-1954 GCF_001077515.1 Acinetobacter sp. VT 511
GTATGGATAAGTGGAATATTATATTCAACTAAGCTTCAATAACCGCTCTGAATACATGTTTTTCCCGGTCACACCAGAGAGCATTGAGTTTTCGGATTCGGGAGACGGCAGTACGTTTAACGTTAGCGCTTTGGGTGAAATTAACGTGATCAAGTCGCCGAAGCTGCGTGAAGTCAGTTTCAGCGGGATTTTTCCGGCAGACTACAGCCCGTATCATCTGAACTACGATGCAAGACATCCGGCAATTCAGAAGCAGTTTTACCGTGATCCCTATGAATATGTGAAAAAGATCATCCGCTGGATGCAGACGGGCAGACCCGTCAGACTGTTCTTTTCCAGTGCAAGGTACACCATTAATATGGCTGTTTCCATTGAGTTTAGACATGGGTGATGCTGGTATTAAATCTGCCATTCAAGGGCGGTAATATATTTTATCAGTATTCTACAAATCACGGGAAAACGTTCAACATTCTTAGTTTGGATGCAAAAGGAAAGCGTTTATTCGAAAAGAAGGATTTAAGTTTCTCAAATATCTATCCGTATAAAAATGGAATTGTTCTGCAACAAACGGATAGTCTTAAAAATCAATCCCGTTTTATCACACTAAATTCCAAAGGAATAACGACAAGCGAGACTGTGTTAGGTTATAAAACTGAAGTACTGAGTTCTGGTTATGTACTCCATTTTGTAGGTGAGAATAAAATCGAGGTTTTTAAAGATGTAACCTCTTTGAAAAAGCCGTTATTTACGATTAACTCCAAAAAGTTTGGTGGTTTCTACGTTGCGGGTTATCATCAACTAATGTTATTTCGACGCATTCGCCGGATTTTATTCAAGAGCAGCAAAGTGCTATTTATAGTCAGGCAACACAATATCCGGATAAACAGTTCTTTGACTTTAGGCAGGAAATAAATCAGGTAGAAATTATTGATTTCAAAACACCTGTACAGCATCAGGAAGATACGGTCATTCTGCAATACACGGGAGGTACCACAGGTGTTTCTAAAGGAGCAGAACTGAGCCATCGCAATATTTTATTTAATATCGCCCAGAACAGTACCGTATTTATCAGCCATTTTGGTGACCGCTATGCCCCTGAAAATGAATATGTATTCTGTGCCTTGCCGCTGTATCACATTTATGGATTTACCATCTGCCTGTTCAGTTATGGTTTAAGCCGTGGTTAATGGATCAGTTCAACAAGTCGGAAAACTGCTTCCTAATCCATGGGGGCTTTACGATATGATCGGAAACGTTTGGGAGTGGTGCTGGGATTTGTATGATGCTAAACGATATGGGGACTATAGAGTCTTCCGGGGAGGCAGTTGGGCTGAAGTGGAGAACAACTGTGGTTCTACGAGTAGAAGGAAAAGCATGCCCGATTTCAAGATAGATGACCTTGGCTTTAGAATAGCACTTACAAAACCATGAGAACACGCGTTGAGCATGAAGTGAATCGAAATGGATGTTACCCGAGAAGGGATTAAAGATTACCTGTCTGTAATTATCGCTGCTAGAGTGGGTGAATACCCTAACAATGAGTTACATAAAGAGATTTTATCACTTGGGAATGGTTAAGTCATACCAACAGTACCGTGCTGTCCGTAGCGGTGATTGGCATCTTTATTTTGCTAACACTGTTCCTGAATTCACTTGGCGGCTTCCAGCTGGATCTGACCTCGAACAAACAATACACGTTATCTGACCAGTCTCTTACTGCGATCAAAAATGTGAAGGATGACGTCAACATTCTGGTGTTAACGGTCGAAAATGCCAACAACACCGTCTTGAACCGTGAGGTCACGGATATGGTTGAGGAATACACGAAACGCAATAGCAAGTTGAAGCTAAAACAGTATAATCTGACGCAGGAACCTGCGCTTGCATCCAAATACGGCATAACAGGCAGCTCCATTGTGCTGGAGCAGGGAGATCAACACAAAGTGATTGATAT
>NZ_LFRE01000100.1:0-669 GCF_001077515.1 Acinetobacter sp. VT 511
GTTTGTTCTGCACTGGCAGACAACTCTTGAGAAGAAGCAGATACCTGCTCTGTCGTTTCCTGTACGCCCAGAATCATCATCCGCAGGTTATCGACCATACGTTCAAAATACTTCGCCAGTTCTCCGACTTCATCTTTACGCCCTGTTTCCATTTTCACGGTCAAGTCACCTTTACTCACGGCTCTGGCAGATTCCTGCAGTCGTTTAATTGGACGCAGCATGGAGCGTGTAAACCAGATAATAAAGAGGAGTGTAAGGAACGTAGCCGCCAGAATAACAATAAATGTGGCCATGCGAATATCCTTACTTGCATTAGTTACTTCACTCTTGAGCATCGTGCCTGCAATTTTCCAGCCTGTTGCTTCATTTGTTGAAAAAATCATCATCTTCGGCTGATCGTTGAACACGTAATCGAATTGACCTTCTGGACCTTCATACATCTCATCCAGCAAGCCACTCGTTTCCGGCGTACCTGCATCTGCTACAGGGGATACGACATAGTTTTTGTTTGCATCCATAATAATGACGTAGCCTTCTTTGCCCACCTTAATGGATGTCTGCTCTTGCAGGTCTGTCAGGTCCAGAGATAAACCGATGACACCGGATTGATCCTTTAATGTTTTGGAGATAAACACAACTGCAACACCATCGGTATTAACAGATACAGCT
>NZ_LFRE01000101.1:0-2302 GCF_001077515.1 Acinetobacter sp. VT 511
ATCAGTAAAGAGACATATACGGAACTTAATCAAATGATTGAATCTTTTCCAGAACCGGAACGGGAGATTATGAAACGTCGGTTTTACGAAGGACAGAGACCCCATGAGATATCGGAAGCATTGTCCCTACACGTTAGGCAAGTCCATAACAAGCTTTATCGCTCCAGGCAACGATTGAGGACATGGTGGATGAATAGGAAATAAAGGAGGCGATCAAATGCGAAAATCCGAAAAAGAATTCACTGAGCAGAACCTCTTTAATATTAAAAAGTTGTTCTATGATAAATTGGCGCTGAATGAACCACCGACCGTTACGAGATCAGATTCATCATTTTATCCATCTGTATTATATCCATCCGCTCCATCCGCACAGACAAAGAAGTCCATGAATAAAAGAAAAAGGTATCGCAAAGCCATCTATATTCCTGTAACCGCTGCGTTATCGTTATGTCTTGTTACAGGGGCAGCTGCATCGGTGGGCATCATTGATCTGTCTACTGTTCTTCATTTTCTAGGTGTAGATCGGATTGGCATTCTTCAGCCTGTTCATCAGGTGAGTGAAGATCAAGGGATTCGAATGGAGGTTATAGGTGCTGTCAGGGACGGAGATACAACGGAAATCTATGTTTCATTATCGGATCTGACGGGTCATCGCATTGACGATACACTGGATGTATATGATTACAGAGTAACCGGAGGTAATGCAAACAACGCTCAGATTATTCATTAACACGCTCTCAATTGCTTGAGAACATGTCTTCAGAGGACTCGGTTGAAACTGCAAAAATTTTGAACAAATTAATGGGCAACAAGTAGATCGGATTACACTGTTTAACCGAGAGGAGGTGAAAATAAAATGTCGATTGTATATCAAATGGCATCCACAGCAACTGCAAAAGCAACAGGAGCAGGTCAGACAACCGGAGCACAATCGAAAGGTTCAGTTGCAGGTGCTAGCGGTGAATTTCTCCAAACTCTTGCACAATCGCTATCTGGAGGAAATACAGAAGGTGATAGTTCAAGCGCTACTGGAAGCTTAACCGCCAATCCGTTGGTGTTTTCCTTTGCTACAAGTGAAGAAGGAGAAGCGGCATCAATCACGGCTATACTGAATTCGTTGTTCACGGACTTGGATTCACTTGACGAAGCTTTTGTATCAGGTATATATCCGGCAATCAGCGCATCTCGGACCAATGCATTAACTGTGATCAAATCAATGTAATTTTATCAGCGAAAGGGAAATTGGGCACATGAAGAAATGGATTAAAATCATCATCACTGTTGTACTTTTGGCAGGTGCAGGATACTGGCTGTATGAAAAGTACAAGCCAAAACCGGAGGCACCTATAGAGATTCCGCCCCCGATTACCTTTGATGTGACACAGGAAACGAAGACGCAAACGATAAAGGTGAAGGGGAAATCCGTATACACCGATCAGACGGATATCTTTGCTCCGTATGCTTCCAACATCAAGCAGTGGCATGTGAAAAGTGGTGAGCAGGTGAGCAAAGGTGAAAGTAGAATCGTGTCGATTTTGAATTTTGATGTCGAATTGTAAACGCAGTGTAAAATCTTGACTTGAATTTACCATTATTCCAAATAATTAAGATTCATTTCAGATTAATGTGATAAGAATATAAAAAAGGATCACACCTTTTGTACAAACCATGAAACAAATATGATAAGATATCAAAGGTTGTCATTTCATGTTTCATCGGTTGTCGGCAATTTTTCTCGTAAAGGGGATAGAGCTATGAAGCTTAAGAAGAAGCAGGATATATTTTTTGAGACACTGGAGAATATGGCAGATACGGTTGTTCAAGCGGCAGATTATTTCTCCCAGCATGTTTCCAACCTTCAGGATGTGACTCTTTTTGCTAATGCTCAGAACTTTCCGTTATCTGGAACAGCATGCCTCTACCTATACCACACTTCTAACCAAAAAAGGTATTCCGGCATTCCGTAGTAAGTTGATGACATTGTTGGTCCAGGGAGTGGAGGAACAGATGGATGCCTGTGGCATCCAGGAAGGTATGAAAAAAGAGATCACCATACAGTTTCTTGCTTCCGCTGCTGTGGGCCTCCTGGAGTGGTGGATTATGAATTCCATGCCTTATCCGGCCGAGGAGATCGTTGACCAATTAATAAATTTACTGGAGCTACATCTGCAATTGCACGCACCCATTAATGGATAACCCAATCTCTTTCAAGTGATCTACAACAAACAAAAACCACGTCCTTCGACGTGGTTTGATTGTTTATGAAGCTATGGAGTTCAAATCAATTGATACTGCATTACTA
>NZ_LFRE01000102.1:0-402 GCF_001077515.1 Acinetobacter sp. VT 511
ATGCGCGATGAAGAGATACGTCAATCCGAGTCGCTGCTGCAACTCTTCAAGCAATTGTACGATTTGAGCCTGTATCGACACATCCAGTGCAGACAACGGCTCATCACATACGATGAATTCAGGTTCCACAGCCAGAGCTCGTGCAATACCGATCCGCTGTCTCTGTCCACCCGAGAATTCATGTGGATAACGCTGCGCATGGGTAGGATCAAGACCCACCATCTCCAGTAGTTCCTCTACCCGCTTCTCCCGCTGAGATGCTGTACCTGCAAGTTGATGAATATCAAGGGCTTCTCCAATGATATCCATAATCCTCATTTTGGGATTCAGAGATGCATAAGGGTCCTGGAAAATAATCTGCATATGTCTGCGCATCGTTTTCATCTCCGAAGCCGACAAGCG
>NZ_LFRE01000103.1:0-8071 GCF_001077515.1 Acinetobacter sp. VT 511
GGGTAAATTAAACAGATTGGACCGAATTAGGCAGTCTTCAACATGACGGACAATTCTTGAGGCTGTGGGCTCTGAAACCCCGTAACTCGTCGCAACGTGAAATAAGGTTCGGTATTCCCGCCAATAGCTCAGACAGAGCAGAACCTGATCCTCCAGGCTTAACTTGGGCGGTCTGCCTTTGGCAGAGACATGCTTCTGCAATTGCTCAACCATCAAATAGAAAGTTGACCATGAGATGCCTGTGTATCGCTTGAACTGAGGATCAGAAAGCTTGTTTGAATCGATGTATTTCATCCGCAGATTATGCACGAATGCCAAGAAATCCGGAGTGCAAATATTAACCAAAAAGAAGATCGTTTTTTGATTTATGAAAGAGATCTGCTGTAAATATAAAATTTAAGTTTAGATCTAAGAATTATATATTCAGGGTTTTTGAAATGCCTGATTTCAATGACAAGACCCTATACCTCGCATATATGTCTCATCATTTAAGTAAGCTATAAGCCTATTAACAGGAAAGCTAGAAAAATGTAGATTTTTTATTTTATTAAATTTAAACAAACTAGATTAAATTTCCGGTGTAATTGACTTTTAATAATCCGTAATTGAAATAGGTAGCCTATAACTAGATGATTATGTAAAAAATTCGTTAAGACTTTTCTGATTACCGCTTACCGGGCTGGTCTACCATCGAGGTAGGTCTTGTATGAAGCAACTGTTATCATATCTATACGGCGCATGCAGCTTTCGGCGGTTATAAAAATCAGGTATTGACCGAGAGAACCACAAAATGATGCTGGATCATTTCAGTAAACCAAAAATCTACTGGTCAGTTATTTAACCAAGCCAGCCGGTTTCTTCTAAATTTCATTGAAAAGCGGACTTTGGTTCGCTTTTTTTAAAGATATCATTTCCAAAGATGGCGAAATTGCGATATACATCACATCAGATGATTAAAAGTATGAATCAATTGAAATTTAACTTTATCGGAAAGTTAAAAAAAGTATGAAATTGATTTTACATTTTGAAAAATTATGTTTATAAGTAAATGGTGGTTTTTTAATCAAAACAACAATAGACACTCAGGAAGAGTGAACTACAGAAGCGTATTTATATAATGGTGAAACAGGAGGTTTAACAATGCTTCAGCTTTTGAAAAAAATATTTTGCTTGCACATTTATGAATATCAACACATGGAAGAAATTGGCACACAGCGAGAATGTCGCAAGTGTGGTATCAGTAAAGATTAATACCTACCCCCCAAAAAAGTGAGCATTTGCTCACTTTTTTATGCCTGAAATTAAGAATATTCCGTTAAAATATGGCATTGTTAAAACGTCAATGGGGGCATAATGACTAAAGACTTTCAGGCTGAAACTTATATTGTTGATGAAAATCTCGCAGATACCTTACATTGGCTTAGTCTACATCAGGAAAGTTTCGAGTCACTGCATTATGATGCCATTACTCAGACACTTACAGTAGAACATGCCAATGGCAGTGATGTCATTCGGATAGGGGATTACCTCAATGCGAAATATGGCATCCTGATTACGGCACACAATTTTGCTGACACTTCTAACTTCGATCAAAAATAATCTATTTACGTGATTGGAGTTGAATCTGACCTGATAAATAGAAAATCTTTAATTAAAAAGGTTTATGAAGCGAAAATAAATAAATTTTAAACTCATATCATAAAGCCCACCTAAGGCGGGCTTTATTAACTTAAGAATCGATTTATTCCTATTCACGGTGATTGCCATGAATATTCTGATTTTGCAGATCTGCTCGATGCTGTTTATTTAAAACCCGTTCATCCTGCTCGTGCTGATTGTTCTTAGGCGAATTGACTGGCCCATGCTGCTGAGGTTGCTGCTGTTGCTGAATTTGATTCTGGTGTTCATTTTGCAGCTGCTCCAGTAACTCTTGATTTGGATTTTTTGATGACATCATCGTCCCTCCATTTCATTTCTGAGACTATTTAAATTTATGCCACAGTCTGAAAATAAGGTGTGTAAGGCTTTTAAGGGAATCTGTGACACCAGGTAAAAATAGACAATTATCTGGATTTAGAAAGTTGTTCCTGAATCGACCAATCGATATGTACCTGTACAACTTCATCATGTTGAGCGCGAGAGTTTTGCAAGGCCTGAATAATCGCTGGATTAAATGGCGCATTGCCTAAACCAATAGCAATATTGCGCATAAAGCTTTGATAACCGGTACGCCGTAGCGGACTACCTTCTGTTGAAGCTAAAAAGGTGGGCTCATCCCATTGCCATAAATCCAGCAGGCTGGCCTGATCCAGTCCATTCCGTGGATGAAAGTCTGCAATGGTCGTCGTCTTGGCAAAGCTGTTCCAGGGACAAATCAACTGACAGTCATCACAACCAAATACCCGATTACCAATGCCACGACGAAGATCTTCAGGAATAATGCCTTTATACTCAATGGTAAGATAGGCAATACAGCGCCGTGCATCCAGCATATACGGCTCAACAATCGCCTGTGTCGGGCAGATATCGATACAGGCCGTACAAGAACCACAGTGTTTGGTCGTCGGTTCATCAAATGGCAGTTCCAGTGAAGTAAACAGTTCGCCGAGTACAAAGAAGGAACCGGATTTTTTATGAATCAGCAGCGTATGTTTACCAGTCCAGCCCATACCGGCATTTTCAGCCAGAGACTTTTCAAAAACGGGTGCTGAATCGGCAAAAGGACGTGATTCAAATTCTCCGACTTTTTCTTTGATTTTAGCTGACAGCATTTTTAGCCGACCACGCATGGTCTTGTGATAATCACGACCACGGGCATAGCGGGCAATAATTGCAGAATTTGGTGCATCGGGAACCATTCTCGGTTCAGGTGATTCGACTAGATAATCCATACGCACACAGATCACAGAGCGAGTATTTGGAATTAATAGTGTTGGATCAGCACGTTTGTCCAGATTTTCTTCCAGAAATTTCATATCGCCATGATAACCACGCTCCAGATATTCTTGCAGACGTGGCAATTCTGCTTGAGCATCCGGCCGGGCAATGACACAATCAGAAAAACCCAATTCCAGCGCTTGTACTTTGATCCATGCTTTGAGGGCTTCTGGATCCTCTTGAAAAACCTGAATTTGCGCGGGAGAATCGGGTGTAATCATAAACCGGGAACAGGGAATAAAAAATGCAGCAACAAGTTTACCATAGCCCCGTTTATCATAGCCAAAGTATTCAAGCCTGGGAGCAGCGCTGGTTTGCTAAAAAAAACAGTTCTTATGGTCTGATGCAGCAAGTCGCCTGGAGCATTGTGCAGTGCCTGATTCCTTTATTTATTGAAGAAAATGTTCAAAAGGTCGCGGTCTGTTGTGGGCAGGGTAATAATGCCGGAGATGGCTATCTGGTCGGGAAGTACCTACAGCAGGCTGGTTTTGAGGTAGAGATTTATGCAGCAGAAAAGGGTGGTTCACAGGATCTGGCTTCGGCGATTCAGGAAGCACTTGATGCATGCATAAAAGTCTATCCGCATTTTGATTTTCAGACTGAATATGATGCCTATATTGATGCGTTATTTGGGATAGGTCTTAACCGTGATCTGAATGACACATGGCAACAGATGATTCTAAGTATTAATGCTCAAAAGGGCTTAAAAATCGCAATCGACATTCCAAGTGGTCTCCATGCTAATACTGGGCAACCTTTGCCAGTCGCTATTCAGGCTGATTATACTTACACGGCACTGGGGCTTAAAACAGGTTTGTTTACCGGGCAGGGGAAAGCCTATGCTGGGCAGGTAGAATGTATATCTGCAATTCCAATCGATGCTGAATTGAAACCTGTTGCTCAATTATCTGGTACTTATATCCATTTACCCAAACGTCAGGCTTTTGGACATAAGGGCAGTTATGGACATGTACTGGTGATTGGCGGTCATGCTGATATGGGCGGTGCGGTAATCATGTCAGCTGAAGCTGTATTTGCAGCAGGAGCGGGTAAAGTGACTGTTATTTGTGATGCTAAACATCATACGGCAATCCTTTCACGGGCACCAAATATCATGCTCAAAGATATGAATGCCCTAGATGAAGATCAGCGTGATAATCTGTTACAGCAAGTTGATGCCGTTTGTTTTGGTATGGGCTTGGGACGTGATCTCTGGGCTGAACAGCAGTATCAGTTCTGGTTTAGTGCCATTCAGCAATCTCAGCTGGAGATCGTACTAGATGCAGATGCGCTGTGGTTCCTGGCAAAGCGCCCAGAACAATTAAATCCACGAACTTATTGCACCCCTCATCCGGGCGAAGCAGCAACCTTATTAGGATATAAAACTCAAGATATCGAAGCTGACCGAATCGCTGCCATTCATACCTTACAGCAGAAATTCAAAGGACAGTGGGTCTTGAAAGGCTCGGGCAGTCTGATTCTGGAAGATCAGCTGTATATCTGTACTGCGGGTAATCCGGGTATGGGCACTGGAGGGATGGGCGATGTACTGGCTGGCATGATTGCCAGTCTGAAAGCCCAGTTGCATGAGAATATTCATCTGCATGAAATCGTGACTTTACATGCCTTGGCCGGAGATGAGTTGGCAAAATATGGTCAGCGTGGTTTGCAGGCACAGGATATGAAACAAGCCATTTATAAAGTGGTTAATCTTTAGGGAAGTCATGATACAGGCCGCGAAACTGATTATTTCAGGAACAGTGCAGAAAGTAGGCTATCGAAATTGGTTTGCAGTTCAGGCAGTAGAACTGGAATTAAAAGGCTATGTACAAAATCTGCCAACTGCACCGGTAGAGGCTGTAGTAGTTAGAGATGAGAGAAAAATTCAAGAGATGATTATACGTAGTCAAAAGGGACTAATTTATGCAGATTTGGCTGATATTCAACAACTTGAATTAAATCCTGCTGAATATCAGTTTGAAAATTTTCAGATCAATTATTCATATAATGATTAACGACGTCGGCTGACACGGCTACGCCCACGTGCCATACCTCCAAGCGCATTTAACACAGCCATCTTGCTCATGCTACCCGAAGCATGGGCATGACAGATTGCCGCAGCCAAGGCATCCGCTGCATCCTGTTGGGGTTTGATGCTGAGGTTTAAAATTTTCATGACCATCATCTGTACCTGCTCTTTTTCTGCCGCGCCGTAGCCAACGACAGACTGCTTGATCTGACGTGCCGTATATTCAGCGACTTGCAGATCCAGATTAACCAATGCTGCAATGGCTGCACCACGGGCCTGGCCGAGTTTCAGGGCAGAGTCCGGGTTTTGTGCCATAAAGACCTGTTCTACGGCCGCTTCTGTCGGACCATAGAATTTAACAATACGTTCAACCCCGGCAAAAATTCGCTTTAATCGCTCAGGCATTTCCGCAGTTTCCGTTCTGATGGTTCCTGCATCCACAAAAGACAGTTTGGAACCTTCTTTTTGAATAATGCCATACCCTGTAAGACGTGAACCTGGGTCAATCCCAATAATTAATGACATGCCTGCACTTTAAAAATAAAATAATGCCCATATTGTTACATAAGCGTATCAAAAAAGCTTGATCCTGATGAAGCAGTTGATTACATCCTTAATTATTGAATAGAGATTAGATTAATTTTCATGAAATTATTTCTTATTATCATTGCTGGCGTAATCCTGGAAGTATTTGTGTGGATTGGCGTGGGCGACCTCGTCGGGAGCATGTGGTACGTCTTTTTCTGGTTTGTGGCCGCATTCTTTATCGGTATGAACCTGATTCGCAAATATGCCACCGGACTCATGCCGCAGATGCAACAAATGCAAATGGGCCAGATGAGTGCCGATCCGGCCATGACCAATAATCTGCCGAAAATTCTGGCTGGGTTTTTCCTGCTGATTCCAGGTCTGATTACAGACGTGCTGGCGGTATTAATGCTGATCCCGGCTGTACAGCAGGCATTTAAAGCAGCGATGATGAAAGTCATGATGAAACGCCAGCAAGCCATGATGGAAAAAATGATGGGTGGCATGATGGGCGATATGGGCGGCGCTCAAGGTCAAAATCCATTTGCAGAAATGATGCGTCAGATGCAGGAAATGCAAAATCAGCAAGGTGGTCGTGGCGATTCAACCATTATTGATGGTGAAGCACGTGAAGTGACGCCAGAGGCGAAAAAGATTGAAATGAAAGATGTGAATCCAAAATAATTTCGATTTACATTTATGCAGCCGGATCCCATGATTCGGCTTTTTTATGTGAGTAAATTAAGATAAAAGTACTGCGAAAATTTAAACAAAAGTTATAATGCTGCGGTTTTAGTCATCGCTAATAGAAGAAATATGTCTTTGTTGTTAACCATTTGTGGTTTGCATTTTATTGCTCAACTGAGCCCCGGACCGGACGTCCTGCTGATTGCACGAAGTGCAGCATCTACTAATCGTTCCAATACCTTAAAAATTATTGCCGGCATTTCGGCTGGGATTGTGGTTTGGGTGGTACTGACCCTGGCTGGTTTTACCGTGCTGATTGATCAATTCCCCTGGATTCAGCAAGTACTCATGATTGTGGGTGGAGCATTTCTGGCAAGAATGGGCTGGGCGATGCTCAAAGGCGGATTACAGGCATTTAAACAGCGCCATGAAGCCAGCGATGATCAAATAATGATGAATGAAGCGAAAAATTATTTTACTTTGGGTTTATTGACTAATCTGTCTAATCCCAAAACACTGATTTATTTTAGCAGTGTTTTTTCATTGGCCCTCAGCTCATCAGCTTCAGATTATCTGAAATCACAGCTGGCAGTGATTATTCCACTACAAACTTTCCTGACTTTTGCTTTGCTGATGCTACTCATCTCTCAGCCGAAAATCAAAGTGCTGTACCAACGTGCAGGCAACTATATAGATTTGATTTCGGGCATACTGTTCCTGATCTTTGCAATCTGGCTTTGGTATGACGCATTGGTTTTAATGAATTAAGAAGAACAATCCTGACGAGAGAGATCTTGGTCAACTAAAATAGGGGAAACAGTAGTTTCCTCTTTTTTTTCATCTGTTTTTTGTGAAGAGCTATAACGGTTTGGATTTAACGTGGCTTCTGTATTTTCTGAACCTTGATAACTGCGACTGCGGTTCGCACGTTCTCTTAAACCACCTTTGCGAATTAACTGCACCATACTCAAAACCTCTACAAGACTTGTATTATTGTAAATCAACTGGGCAGAGCATTGCGGAATTTCTAAGATATATACCTAGTCTTGCAAGAATCAGTGTTTATAAAATGATTTGGCCTGATACTGAATATCAGGCCCCTGAGGAAAATGAACCATGAAAATCATCACTGTTTGAATTAAGAAGATTGTTTTACTTCAAGTTGTAATGCATTGAAAATAGTGTCTTTGGTGGGTACATCCTGTTGGGCTTGTGAAGAGACATGAACCACTTTAAATACGACTGCTGCAGCTAAGCAGGCCAATAGGCACAACATCCAGAAACTATAAGGACTTCTGATGCTGTGTGAGCCACAATTTGGACATGAGGTATCGGTAGATGAAACAGCTTTATTGCAGCATGCACAATGATATTGATACTGCATATTCTTCTCCTTATTTTACTAGTTTTTATGGTTATTATTTTTAAACATCAATTTTGAATTGTGTGTTTATATTATGTGAGGAAATGTTTGTATTCGATAGTGCATAGTGAGGTTAAGCATGTAAGCAATTGTGGACAATGTTTTATCCAGAAAGAGTTTTAATTTATTTAAATTATCTGATGATGAACAGAATTCCCTTTAAAAATTCTCAACGACTCTATTCAAGCATATCGCCTATTTAATGTAATCTTTAAATAAAAACAGCCTGCATAAAGCAGGCTGTTTTTATTTAATTCAAATGATTACTGACCTGAACGGATGATGTAGTCAAATGCAGACAGTGATGCTTTCGCGCCTTCACCTGTGGCAATGATGATCTGCTTGTAAGGTACTGTGGTGCAGTCACCCGCAGCAAATACACCTTTCACATTGGTTTCATTGCGCTCGTTAATCACAATCTCACCGCGGTTGCTTAACTCAACTTTGGTTTCTTTCAGGAAATCCGT
>NZ_LFRE01000104.1:0-1634 GCF_001077515.1 Acinetobacter sp. VT 511
AGTGAAGAACTCCTGTAAACCTGCAGTACACATCGATTGCGTGAAGTTCACACTGACTTTAAATGATAAAAAGGAAGAGATTTAATGGGACGAAAACAATCTTTTACTGAAACAGAGCTACTCGACACAACTAAAAAATTAGTACTTGAGCATGGCTATGACGGTTTTCATCTCAAGCTGCTCTCACAGCATCTGTCTGGAGCCCGGAGCACGATATATCAATATTACGCGAATAAAGAAGAGATCGTTGCTGCTTGCATGAAGCGCTCCATATCAACCGTATTAGAGAATTCATTAGCCATTGATGAGACTGATCCAATGGATGCTCTTGAGCAACTGCTTCTGATCTACGCAGAAGAATCTAAGCTCCATCAACTTCTGGGAGATGCCAGTAAAATTAATACAACTAATTCTGCTGCGGCAGCTGAAGGCATCGAGTTGGATCTGAAATATATGGAACGCACCCTGCCTTATCTGTATCGCCTCTGGGGGCGTACCGTACATGTCGAGACACGTGTCGAGGATAAACCGATCTGGTTTACGTATGATGGCAAGAAACACCACCGCAAGTTTATGTAAGGTTTTCGATTATCATTATAGGAAACGAAAATATAAATGTGCTTATCATGGATGAGTTTAATGATTAATAAAAGATAAGACATAAAAAAAGCGGCAAGTCCCCGACATACACGGGGACTTGCCGCTTGGCATTTCATAATTAATATTTAAAATTACGTTTCATTGCACCATGCTTAAATGAAGTGATTACATATCGCTCACCGTTGTCCAACAGCTTGTAAGATACAACGTATCGATCCACGAAACAGTAGTACGTGTTGCGGTACAGACGGCGCAATCGGCCCTGGCGCTGGACGGGCACATCAGCCAGGCCTCGCCGCCATGGTCCAGGGCGGCGGCCATCAGGGTCGGCCCCTGGGGTTTGGCCCGGGCGGTGGTGTCGGGCAGGACGACGATGGGCGCCTCCAGCCCCTTGGAGCCGTGGACGGTCATGACCCGCACCTCGTCGCGGGCGCCCTCCATCTCGCGCTTCACCTCGACATCGGCCTGTTCCAGCAGTCCGAGACAGGTCTCCAGATCGCGGCCGCCGCGCTCCTCGGCCGCCAGCACCTGGGCCAGGCTTTCGTCTATGGCTTCTTCCGCCTCGCGGCCCAGCCGGTCCAGGATGCGCGCCCGGCCCGACCGGCCGTCGGGGCCGACGCGGTTCAAACCTGAAGTAACTCTTGATTCGCTGCGCCAGGAAGGCATTGACCGAAAGATCATCCAGTTCTCCACGGGTCTGGGCAATAGTAGTGAAGGCCGGATACATAATGTCAGCGCAGCAGCGGAAGCGATTAACGGCATGATTTTGCCACCAGATGCCACATTCGATTATGAGAAGGTCGTCCGTAAAGCTGAAAAGGAGTATGGGTTTCGTGAGGCCCCGGTCATTGTTAATGGCAGACTAACCCCCGGAATTGGCGGGGGAATCTGTCAGGTATCCAGTACGGTGTATAACGCAGCGCTATTGACGGGTCTTGATATTATTGAGCGTCGCAACCATTCCCTGCCGGTCAAATATTTGCCCAAAGGACTGGATGCCACCTTTGCCTCGGGAGCCATCAATTTTCGCTTCA
>NZ_LFRE01000105.1:0-1218 GCF_001077515.1 Acinetobacter sp. VT 511
CATGAATGGACTTCCCGAATTGTTATGGCTTGGTAATCTGGCTGCACTTGAATTTCATCCTTCTCTGCATACTGTGGGAAGCCATCTGCCCAGTGAATGGATGATTGATCTGGACCCCTCTCAGGAACATGAACCCCGGATCATGCAGGCCGCACTCATCGTTGGCGAAACCCTGACTTCCCTTGGTCTGAGGTCCATTCCCAAAACTTCGGGCGCAACAGGAGTTCAAATCATCGTTCCCATTGTGCAGGGAGTAACCTTTGATGAATTGAGAGAGGTTGGTTATTTTGTAGGCAAATATGTTACTCAGAAGCACCCGGATCTGTTCACACTGGAACGACTCAAAAAGGACCGTGGAGACCGCATTTATTTTGACTATCTCCAGCATTATGGAGGCAAGACCCTTGCCGCTCCCTATCTACCGTGTGAACATCAGCCCTGCGGCATGGAATATGAAGCAGAAGCTCATTGCGGAACATGTGAAATCCACAGAGGAATAGTTCACACATAAGAATTACAGAGAGGCATAACCAGTGAGGGATACTGGCTTATGCCTTTTTGCTGCCTATAAAATGTATACGTTCTTAGCGGAGTTGAACGATTCGATGATCGCAAGAAGTAATTTCAGCTATACGGGTTCTGTCTTCTGTGAAAGTACGTCGATAGTTGATAGACGTTATTCTTATATGATCCTTATGGGATGGACCAGTGATGTAAGAAATCTCATGGACAGACTGCCAAGGTAGCAGGCTATACTGGATAATAGTCATCCCCAATTCAAGAGGTTGTAGGGGGAAAGCAGTAATTATTTCTCGGGAAAGCGCCTTATCTGACCTCTGGTTCACAATTTCCCAATTAAAACTCACATCAATGTTGCCAATACATAACATTTAGTTAACCATTCATTGTCATTATCCCTACACAACACAATTGGCAGTGCCACTTTTACACAACGTGTGACAAGGAGATGAGCAACAGACTCATTACACGATGTGCGTGGACTCCAGGAGACCTGCAATGAATCTCTGGCAACAAAACTACGATCCCGCCGGGAATATCTGGCTTTCCAGTCTGATAGCATCGCTTCCCATCCTGTTTTTCTTCTTTGCGCTGATTAAGCTCAAACTGAAAGGATACGTCGCCGCCTCGTGGACGGTGGCAATCGCCCTTGCCGTGGCTTTGCTGTTCTATAAAATGCCGGTCGCTAACGCGCTGGCC
>NZ_LFRE01000106.1:0-3268 GCF_001077515.1 Acinetobacter sp. VT 511
CAGTTCCAACGCCTCGCGGATGAAGCGCGCATCCAGCATGCGGCGCACCGACAGCTTCACCACGATGGTACCGCGCTGCGGCTGAACGTCGAGCAGGCCGGCCCGCATCAACGCGATGAAGGCCTCGCGCACCGGCTGGCGCGAGACGTGGAAGCGCTCGCCGATTTCAGTCTCCGACAGACGCTCGCCCGGCTTGAGCGTCAGGTCGATGATCTGAACCCGCAATTCGCGTTCGATCCGGGCCGCCGCGCTTTCGACCGCGCGGGGCGAACCGGATTGAAGGGGTGCGAGATCGAGCATCATCGGTCCTGGGCTTGAACTTCCATACAAGTGCATACTAGACTATCCGACGAAGCGAAACCCCTAAACGCGGGCGCGCTTTGAATGTTCCCCATTGCCAGAAGGGAACATGACGACCAGAGAGGGGTGACCGACCACAATGGAATGGGTATGGCCGTGGTTAACTACATTAGGGGAAGCTTTGTTGCAGTTGTTTATTCAGCCGTTTTATTATATTGCGGTGATCCTGATTGCGCTGATCTATCATCGTCAGTTACTACAGGAGCGTAAATTGTTTCATGTCCGTTTGCAAAGCTCGATAACACAGACGATTCGGGCGGTGCTCGGAGGCATACTCATCGGTACCATTGTCTCGATCGTGTCCCTATTCCTCGGTGCACACCTTACACTGGGAAGCCTGATATGCATATGGGCTGCAACATTAATTCTATCCTTATTCCGTATCCGGTATCTGTGCTTTGCTTATGCGGCCGGGTTACTGGGTGTGCTGCAATTTGGTTTGAATGTGGCTTCAGGCTGGCAACCATCGGGTTGGACGGTTGATCCATCTGCAGATCGTGCCATTCTAGTTGTAACGATGACTACAGGATTGGAGAAAGAATATGATCTTCCAATAAGCGACGTCAATGCATTCCTTAAGTGGTATGATACTCGCGATTCCGGAAGCGGTCCCGCTAAATTCGCCATTAATAAATACATAAATAATAAGGGTCCATTTAGTAAACGCACAGATTATGTAATTTTCGATAAAATTCTAACGTTTGAAGTAAGTGAGTATACAACCAACTAACAAAAAGAGCAGTGAGGTTATCCCTCCTGCTCTTTTTAGTTTTATATATTCGTTAAAATTATGCTATCAGCATAGCCACTTGTATCAAAATAAAATGATGCATTGTAAGAGAGCTGAGGAATAATCCCGTTCCAATGACTCCTCCGAGAGAGAGCATGACCACATGCCGTGCCTGCATTTTCCGCTGAAAATGCCCTTTGTCGTTGTTGTTCTCCATACCTGCTGCTCCCCTACTTCTTCATCCAGAAAAAACAAAAAAGACCCACTCTGCCTAAAGAGTGCGCCGTTACTGACAAATAAAAACAAACGCTCCTATCTATCAGGCTTTCACCCGCTGGAATTAGCACAGTATCCTTCAGATCTGTTGCTGAGGTTTCTAAGGGCCAGTCCCTCCACCTCTCTGGATAAGAAAATGATTTTTTACTAATATAGCGATCTATCATGAATGTGTCAACATTTAAATAATAAATGGCACACCTCGCTATTCGGTGGAAGACCCCGGATTGGTGATGGTGGTCTTTACCTCATACGTGATCGGCACGGTGCTAAGAGCGGCAAGCCCTTGAGCTCTCCAAAAAGCAGGCGGAGCTGAAAGCCCTTCAGAGTCAGGTGAATCCCCATTTCATGTTCAACACGCTTGAAACGATCCGTATGCGGAGTTTGATCAAGGACGAGCTCGAAACCTCCGATGTCATTCATAAACTGGCACTGCTGTTACGTCAGACGATCAATTGGGGCGATGATCTGATTACAATTGCAGAGGAAATCAATTTTGTGGAGAGTTATCTGAGTATCCAGCAGTATCGCTTTGGCGAAAAGCTGCAATTTGCAATCCGGATCACAGACGAATCCATTGCTGCCATGATGATACCCAAGCTAACCGTTCTCACCTTTGTGGAGAATGCTTGTATCCATGGCATTGAGGGGACGTCGAATGATGGGGTCGTGGAGGTATTATAATCGATAACACGAATGTCCAGCACATGGTCCAGCTCTTTTAGACGCTTGAGCATATCAGGATTAGGCACACCATCCATTTCCATCGCGGTAAGTGCTTCGCCATCACGGGCTTTCCGGTCCACCTGCATATACCCGATGTTAACCCCGGATGAACTGATCGTGGACGTTACCGACGCAAGCACCCCTGCTTTGTCTGCATGTCGCAGAACGAGTGTTGGAAACTCACCACTAATCTGAACACGAAAATCATTCATCGAATGCACCGATACGCTTCCACCACCAATGGATGCACCGATTAAGGAGCAGGCACGTTCTCCATGCCACAACTCAATTTTGACCGTATTTGGATGAGGAGCAGGCAGGCCACTTGTATAAAACTCAACCTCCATCCCCGCTTCCTCTGCGTATTGCTCTGCATCCCTCGGATTTGTAGAAGATATGAAATCCAGTTGGAAAAACATCGATGCCCTCATGGCTGACTATGGTGTCGTTGATGAGCATGCGGTCATGGTGGATAATCAGCAAGCCAGTACGATGGGGCCACTCTGGGTGGTGCCGGAGTATGGTACACATGCAATTACGGACAAACTCGCTGCGAGCCAATTGTATCCGATGTTGTCGCTGTCGATTGCGTTGACCAGCAAAGAACAGGATAAATATACTCTTTCACCGTTAATTCATTCTTCGAATGACAGTTATGGGGAGACGAATATCGGCGGCTTATTGCAGAATGAAACAACCAATGATGCCGAAGAGGACATTCAGGGACCCGTTGAATTAGGATATGCAGCCGATACGACGGATGGTAAACCGAAGGCAGTTGATTGTCCTTCTCATAGATGGAGAGATGATCCAGCTTCAGGGCTGTATCCGTGGATACCGCTGTTCCTGCCTTACGCAGTTGTACTTCAATCCGGGCAGCCAGTTCATCGGGGTGAAATGGTTTGGTCACATAGTCATCGGCAAAATCAAGACCGTGCAACTTATCGTCAATGGACGTTCTGGCCGAGAGCATGACAATGGGCACGGCGGGATGTTCTTTTTTCAGTCGCTGGCCCACCGTAAATCCATCCAGCCCAGGCAGCATGACATCCAGAATAATGAGTGAACAACCGACAGCAGCCTCCGCTGCACCTTCACCACTGCCGAGCCATACCACCTCATAACCGCGCTCCTCCAGATCGGCTCTGACCCAAGTCGCAATTTCCGTATCATCTT
>NZ_LFRE01000107.1:0-1862 GCF_001077515.1 Acinetobacter sp. VT 511
TAATCTGGTCTTGTTAACAGCTATTAGCTTCATCACTCCTGTGGTGATCGTGTTAGGTGTTGTATGGCTGTCTCTCACAGGCAGACAAGGCGGTGGGAAAATTCGTAATCAACAAGAGGATCATGAACGATCTAAGGAGCAGCCTGTGAATGACGATGATTATTGGAAACTTGGGTTTATTTACTTCAATGCCAATGATCCTTCTTTAACCATAGAAAAGCGTTATGGAATAGGCTGGACAATTAACTTCGCTCGTCCACTATCTTGGGTCCTGCTGTTATTCATCATTGCTATTGTTGTTATAAGCATAGTCCTGAGCCAATAAAGGCTCAGAATTCTATGCATATAATAGATGAAATTAATTATTAGGAGGAGTTATCACAATGAACAATTGGAAAAAGCTATTACTTTCTCTTACAGCTTCTGGCACTGACGAGGTGTTAGAAAGATCATTAAGAGATTATGAAGAACAACTTGTGTGGATTTTTACTGGTTGATTGATCGAAATTATTTTCATTGATTGAATGGTAGAAATTACTCGAAGTTTATTTGAGACATTCTGATATTTGACGAGCCTACAGCCGTATTGACTCCTCAAGAGATCAAAGAACTGATGATTATCATGAAGAAGCTTGTAGCTGAAGGAAAGTCCATTATTTTGATCACGCACAAACTGAAAGAAATCATGGAAATCTCCGATACGGTAACCATTATTCGTCGGGGTAAAGTAATTGATTCGGTTAAAACATCGGAAACAAATCCGAATGAGCTGGCAGAGAAAATGGTGGGGCGGAATGTCACATTCAAAGTGGACAAAAAACCGGCTACACCTGGAGCCAATGTGCTCGAAGTCAGTAAATTAACGGCCAAGAATAAAGAAGGTATTTCGGTTCTGAACCAACTTAACCTGAACGTACGTGCGTTTGCCTTCACTCTGTTCTTTCACCATTTGCCGCGTGATGCGGTGATCGAGGAAAAGGCCGGTATCGAGGTAATCGGTGAGGTTCACCTGGAACTTCAATCCGTTTTCCAGCACGGTAAAAAAAGCGTCTTCCGTATTCAGCCGCTCGTATTGCCCTTCGCGGTGCGACATTCGTTTGCGTTGCCGCACATACATCTGATCGGTTGGAATGCCCACGATCTCGCTGATCATTGCCAGGCACGCATCGAGCCATGCTTCATGTTCTTCATCGCTCATACCATGCCTGCGCAAATATTCGGCCAGGTAAAGTTTGTCCTCATACAATTCTATACAGAAGGGAAATTCGGGCAGGTCGTGATCGTATACCCGGTAGCAATCTACCTGCATACGCCGGGCTTGTTTGCTCCGGTGCTTAACTTTAGAGAGGTGTATGCAATGAATAACCAATCACATCAGGATCATTCATCCCGACGGGAAAGATTGTTTGTAGCCATTCGTCTTCCTGTTGCTGTTCAGCAGTCTCTTCAGATGGATGCGAGGCTTGTACAGAACAAGCTAGATTTTCGTAAATGGACAGATCATAGAGATTATCATATAACCTTGCAATTTCTGGGGGATACGTTAGTTAGTGACATTGGGCACCTGCGAAAAGCATTGCGCTCAGCAGCAAGCGGATTTCAGCCGTTTGAACTTCAGCTTTCCGACTGGGGCACATTTGGACTTGAAGAAGCACCTAAGGTGCTTTGGAAAGGTGTTAGCGGAGAGATAGAGCACTTGTTTTCATGCAAAAACAAATCGTGCAGGCAACTTCGGCCCTGGGGTATGAAGCTGAATTAAGACCTTATGCTCCCCACATTACCATTGCCAGAAAATATCTGGGACAGCTTCCAGGTAATGAAAATAAAGGGATATCTGGAGCGCTTCCGGAACATTCCACAGG
>NZ_LFRE01000108.1:0-3683 GCF_001077515.1 Acinetobacter sp. VT 511
TGATAGGAGATGATCCCATGACAACAGGAAAATCCCACTCCAAGAACGTGTATCCCAACGAAGTCAAGACTTGAAATCACTTCCATTAGCAAGTGCGTGGAGCGACTATTAGAAAGAGGGTAACAATATGAAGATGACAACACAACAATACGCAGAAATCATCGCAGGTAAGGTTGCTCATACTGCAAAAAACATTGCAAAGAACAGTGGTCGTAAGGAAGAAGCAGATTCCGATGTAGCTGCCGCAATGATTGTAACGTTCGCAGAAGAGATGATGGAAGTCATCCGAAAGAGGACACCCAATACACCAAACCCCTTATCTAAAAGCTTCTTGAAGCTGAAACGGTTTCTGCGAGGTGTTGGGTAATGTTTGAGCGGTACTTAGTTGGCGGACGACTTGACCCACCCTACTTTCTTACGGACATCAGGTGCTGAGTATCAGCGTAGATGGACTGACGCATAGCGAGCAACTGGAGCAAGTGGAGCGTTTTGCCAAGGAAGTTGCCCCTGTATTACGCCGCGAACTGCCCAGTTCGGTATGGAATGAACCCCCGGTGTTAACCCAGCACTCATCCTTCCTTTCCTCTAATGTTACAGATTCGTGGCCCACAGCCATCTCACCTATATTCCAGGTCTAACAATCTCCCACGTACAATATACATGTGCTCCTTCCAGGGTGATTCCTACGAATCGCCCTCTTCCCTCTTCCTCCCACTTGTATCGCGACTATCCCTTATCTACTTGGACTGAATGCCTTCCAACAATGAACGAAGCATCACATCTACAAACGCATCATCCATCGCTTCCCCCGTTACTAACATACGATAGAAAATAAGTTATATCCCACAACAAACGTTTTTCTTCAGCGGTACGATTAGAGATAACCTTTCTATGGGAGCTACATCGGAGATTGAAATGGATGAAATTATTGAGGCAACTAAGCAAGCAAGTGCTCATGATTTTATTAATCAATTGCCCATGCGTTATCAGACAAATCTTGAGGAGAACGCATCCAATTTGTCAGGAGGACAGCGTCAGCGACTGGCTTTGGCGCGTGCGTTACTTACCAAGCCTGACATTCTAATTTTGGATGAAGCAACTAGTAATCTGGATACCACCACGGAAAAAGCCGTATCAGATACGATACATAGCCTAGATGATATGACGATGATCATTATTGCTCACCGCTTGAGTACGGTTATGCGTTGTGATCGTATCTTTGTAATGGACAAAGGTACAGTAGTAGAACTGGACGATGATGATGTTGTCTCTGCTGAAGAAATGAAAGAAGAGATCGGCCGAAAGTCTGATTTGTATCTTGTTGCTTACCGGGAAGGTACCCGTTATGAGGAGCAGTTCGAGACTTTGAACGATACGACGGTGATCGGCCATGCGCCAGCAATTCAAAATGACGGTGTATACGTGATTACCGGCGGCACGAAAGGCATTGGACTGGAAGTTGCCCAGTACTTGGCTGACAAGGGAGCAGGACATGTTGCTTTGCTTGCCCGTTCACCTTTTCCGCCGCGTGACCAGTGGACTGAATGGCTTGATCAGAACAGAGACAGGGAAGTGTGCGAGACGATAAACCGCGTCACGGATTTGGAGAAGAAGGGAACATCATGTTCCTTTTATCAAGTGGATATCGGGCATCTGGATAGGGTGTTCTCTAATTGGGAGCGAGAGGCAGATAATTGTGAGACCCCTGCTCTGATCTGTTCGAACTCATCAGAAAATGGTGGTGATTGCTGAGCTACCGTGTTTCCTTCTTTGGACAGGTGGTTGTCACCAAGTTGGGTTAAAAGTTTACGAATCGGGACATGCATTCGCTTGGAGCCGAGCCAGGCGAGTAATAATGAAAGTAAAAGTAAGCAGATACTGATATACAAGGTGTGTAATCCGATATCGATATATTCTTGTGTCAGAATATTGGTAGGTGAGATTAGCACATAACTCCATCCCTTTAAGGTAGAAGGGCTATATGTCAGGGAATAATGTGTATCGGCGATCTTAACTTCCCGTTTTTCAAAGCCTGTTGAAAATGTGATGGGTGATAGTTTGGTTATGTTGGCTTCCTAGGGGGAAGGACCACATAACCAAGTCGTACTTCTAAAGGCAAGGTTTTTGTAAAACTACCCAGGTAGATTACACGTCCTGCTTTATCGAGTGTTTTCAGTGGTTCAACATGCATTCCGCGATATCGGAATTCACTATCATAATCATCCTCAACAATCATGGCATCATTTCGCTGTGCCCAGTCCAGCAAGGTTTGTCTGCGTTCCAGACTGAGCATTTCACCAGTAGGAAATTGTCGTGACGGCGTGACAAACAACATACGTGCTTCCCAGTCCTGGGGCACAACTCCCTGACCATCGAGATTAGCTTCAATCAACTTTGCACCCGCAGCCACTATGGCTTTAGAAATCCCGACATAACAAGGACTTTCTGTCACTACATAATCCCCAGGATCTGCAAGTAATTGAGTGAGTAGTACTGGAAGCGATGGCTTCAGGACTCCCTGTGGTGGCGGCCAATGCCGGAGGTGTAAAGGATCTGGTATCCCACCACCGCAATGGTGTGTTATTCGAGCCAGGTCAGGCTGATGCACTGATTCGGGAGATATGTCTCTGGGGAAATCACTCGAACCAATTGAGAATGATGGGACTGGAAGGCAGAAAGCTGGCTAAGCAGCGGTCGTGGGAGCATATTTTTGATACACTGATCGGGGATTATGAGGAAGCGATAGAACATCGGAACAGACAAACAAAAGATCGAATTATTACAGCGTAGTCTGATGAAATCATCTTCTTCCAAGAACCCATAACTACCGTCACTGCCCTATGCAAAATTAAACCGGTTCGCTCGTTCAGGCTGCCATAGCATTTACACCCCAACCATTAAATTTCATCCATTTACCTTTTTCCAAGTCTTTATAATGTTAAAAGAAATGTTTCATTTGATCTAATTGAAGCTGAGGGAGGACGCTCAGATCTTCAACATTGTTATATAGAGGTGTGAGCTTAGATTGAGGTACAGCAATGATCTTTGCATCAATACCGGCTTCATCTTCCATATACATGACTCCGACAGGTCTGCTGCGACTTACTGATCCTACAGCAACCGCATGGGGAGCTATTACAAATACATCTACGGGATCACCATCCTCGCTTAATGTTTGAGGAATATAACCGGAATTGAACGGATATGACATTGCTGTACTTAGAAAGCGATCAACCAATAAAGCATCATATTCTTTATTCACTTCATACACTGTCAATTAATTAAGATAAACATATGAAATACAACCAAAATATAGAAGATCCACTAAGCAAGTTTTCCCTTCACATCTTTCACATTCATGGATTATTGATGCGTTCGGGGGATATCGTTACACGTTCACTCCATCAGAGCAGTGCCCGATGGCAGGTATTGGGTCGCATTGGACATGGTACACCGACAGTAGCCAAAATCGCCCGTGATATGGGGCTAGCCCGCCAAAGTGTACAGCGCATTGCAGATGTATTAACCGATGAAGGGCTCACTATGTACAAAGACCATCCGACAGACCGACGAACCAAGTTACTTGAATTAACGGGGAAAGGAGAAGAAGTGCTGGAAGCGATCTATACACAGTACGATGAATGGAACCAGTATATTATGGCTCACCTTGATCCGAAGCAATT
>NZ_LFRE01000109.1:0-2987 GCF_001077515.1 Acinetobacter sp. VT 511
TGCCGATGGTGGTGGACGCTGACGTGGCAGTGATGAAGAGTGCAATTACAGGAGCCAATGAAGTGGATGTGCATGTTTCCGGTGTACGCCCAGGGATTGATTTTGCATTGGAGCGAGTAGAACGAATCCGCTTTGCTGCGGAAGGGGATGCTTGTCCAACATGTGGATCACCACTTGTGTTTACCAAAGGTATTGAGGTTGGACACATTTTCAAATTGGGAACGAAATATAGTGATGCCATGGGCGCTTCATTCCTGGATCGTAATGGTCGCCAGTGTGCGCCCGTCATGGGGTGTTACGGCATTGGCGTATCCCGCCTGATGGCCGCTATAGCTGAGCAGTATGCAGGAGATGAGGGCATTCGTTGGCCGGCCGCTGTGGCGCCATATGATGTGCATCTGATTACAGTAAGTAGAGGGTTTCGTTAGTGTCCTGGATGTTACGCAGGTAGATGTGTTTGTCGATTTCGGTTTTGAATCCCTGATACTGGATCCATGCTCGTTCCGCTTGTTCTTCGATGGTTTCGACCACTTCCGGCAGTAACCCCAGCAGGTTGAAGTTACGGCGTTCTTCCATGCTGAAGGCACTGCCTTTATTCAACAACGGAAATTCCAGCAGTACAGGGCCAGCGTAAGGGATATAAAGCGAACGCTGTTTTTTTGTTTTTGGTTCCATGTCACTCACTCTTTTTTGAATATCCATCCCTGGGGGGCTTTTATCGTCTTTGCTTTACCGCCAGGGCGTCGGCCTCAAGTATAAAGCAGATAAAAACAAAAACACCATTGCGCAGGCAATGGTGTTTAGATGACTACCCCGGATACGATGATCCAGGACAGGAAGTGCGGGAACGTAAGAACGGTTTGGAACAATTTTTTCCCTCTGCGCATCCGCAATTCATTCAGCAACAGCGCCAGAATAATCGGGAACGGGAACTGAATAATCAATTTCAGAATATTGATGTACAGCGTACGCCATACTGCGTCGATAAAGGTTGGATCACGGAAAACATATTTGAAGTTCTCGAATCCGCTCCATGGACTTCCCCAGATGCCCAGGTTAGCCTTGTAATCTTTGAATGCCAGAGACAGGCCACCCATCGGCATGTAGGCAAACAGAATTAGCCAGACAAGCCCCGGAATAAGCAGGGTGTATGTCATTCGGTGCTTCCAGATTTCAGTCCAGAGCGAATTGCCCTTCACGTTTCCCTTCAGTCACCTATGATTCCCCTCTCTCATGTAAAACGACCCATATTCCGTGGATTCACGGTACAACAGTATGCTGTACAGCCTATTCGGATCTTGTCATTGGATGTTCAAGATCCACATGGCCCATCAGACTCTCTGTCTGCTGACCATCCACCAGTAAATCAAGTGATTTTACTTCATCAAACTGGAAGAACGTTTGTTTTAGAGCATCCAGTGCATAAGACTCTCCACCTGCTCCAAGACGTGCAGTATCTGGCATATGAATATCCAGCGTAAGAGCTCCATCCTTGAACTGAACAGACTTCAATTCAATTTCTTTAGACCACAGCGGAACAAGTTTAGCGTCTTTGCTCTGTTGCAGTGATTCAAAGGCAGCTTTATATTTGGCATCATCCGATGCGTATGAAATCTCTGCCGAAGCTTTGTGCAACTCCAGTTCTTCTTCATCCGTATAGAATACAGTGATCGTTTTCTTTTCATTACTTTCGGAAGTTGCCGGCTTCTCCGTAGACGTTTCGCTTGGCGGAGTAGTTGTAGTCTCTTCCTCCGAACTGCCTTCCGTCGATTCTATAGGCGTTGTATTCTCGCTGCCCCTCCATGCGGAACTCGCCCGGTTGCAAGGTAGCTGCAGCCAATCCCACCTCAACCTTCAATTTCTTGCTTGCAAGCCATAACGTCGCGTTCGCTTCTACATGTTCTGCGATCCAGGCCTTTCCCGGCGCCTTGCGGGCCTTATACTTACCATCTGGATGTACACGGAATTGAACTGGTTGATCCGTACTCTTTATGGTGTCAAAACGATATCCATGATCACGATAATATTTGATAATACCCGGAAGTGCTTTTACCGTTTCAGCATGTGCACCACCGTCATGCATCAGGACAATGACCGAACGTGCTCCCGCAGGTACTTTGGTCGAATTGCTGAGGATCTCTTTGGCCGGAACACCTTTACGTTTGGAATCCCCACTATCGACGTTCCAGTCCATGACGGTGTATCCAGATTACATCCGTTAATGTGTTGCCATCCACGGACGCAATCACCATCACATCCACACCTTTGGTGATCATGTTTTCAATCTGTGAAATCTGATTCTCGACCACATCCTCAGCGTACTGAAGATCGGTTTTGTACCCCTGGTCCTGAAACAGACGGACCATGTTCTCCCCGTCTCCCACCCATCGTTCTGATGATTTGGTTGGCATCGATATACCGACATATCCCTTTTCTTTGCTGCCTGGGCCACTCTCTGCCAGATTGCAGGCCGAGAGCATCAAGGTCATCACCAGAAGCCAGATGAGCATTGCTCCTTTTTTCATATGAAGTTCCCCTTTCCTCACGTCATACGGTTCTGAATGAGTTATAAGATAACGCTTACAATACATATAGTGCATCCTGTTGCTTGCTGTTCCTTACTCCTTTGCTTTAACCTTAGGCAATCTAGAATATCGTCAGGAGCAAGATGGATCTGTTTCCTTGGTCAATCCATCTACTGGTAATATTGAATATATAATCGACAAACCGTTGATGTATGATTCCTTTGAGCCTGAAGGTTATCAGCAAGTAGAGGGAGTTAATGCTTTCCCTGAAGAATCTCTTTCCTACGATATTCACTATGAATTGAAAGAGAAGAAGGGACAGCTATACATTGACGTGATTCCCAGTCTCGCATGGCTTAATGATGCGTCACGTGTATACCCAGTCACCATCGATCCGACCATTGTTAAATTCCAACCGACATACCGCTTAGCGGATACCAATATACGTAGTGCTTTCCCCAA
>NZ_LFRE01000011.1:0-1540 GCF_001077515.1 Acinetobacter sp. VT 511
GTTCACCACGCCGCCGATCGCGTCCGAGCCGTAGATGGCCGAGCCGCCGTCCGGCACCACTTCGACGCGCTCGAGCACATCGGGGGGCAGGATCGAGGGATCTACGGTGGTCTGCAGGATGCCCGCGCCGACGCCGCGATGGCCATTGATCAGCACCAGCGTGGTGCTGCCGCCCGAAGCGCCGAGGTTGCGGATATTGGGGCGCAGGACCGGCAGGGCGAACGAGGCCGAGCCCACAGGGATCGTGCCGAAATTGCCGACCTGCGGGATCTTCGCGAGCAGATCGTTGGCGGAACTGACGCCGCGCGCGGTGATCGTGTCGCGGGTGACGCCGATCACGTTGGTGCCGGTGGGGGCGACGCCGCGCAGCAGCGTGCCGGTGACGAATTATGGTTATTGCCAAGCACGTATATTTATATTCTAGTCCTGCTACTGCTCATCCCCACATTTCAGATTGCGCAGCATGGCTTTCAGGCCATCGGGCGGTACAGCGAAATGGTCACCATACTCTCCATTTGGATTCCGTTCATTTATGTGTCTACGCTAAGTCGTGCCCATTGGCTCTATTTATTGCCCATCTTTAAAGAGGGATGGTTCCCAGTTCTTTCATCTATCCAATTTATGATCTATCCGATGCTCGGCATCGGCCTGGTTTTGTTTCTCTATCCCCAACTAGTAAACAAAGAAAAAGCATTGCCTGCCATGATCATCTCCAACACGCTCACTTGCATCGTTTACTTGGGAATCACCCTGATTTGTTACGTGTACTTTCCACGCATCGGCGCGATGCCGCTGGTGTAATGCTCGCAATTGTAAACCGTGGTGTAGGAGATGCCGCGCGCTGCGGTCTCGTCGATCACGTCGACCCGGATCGTGCCGTTCACGTGGCGGACGAGAGTTGAGGCCGGGAGCCCCTCCATGAATGCGCGTATCTGCTCTCGCCCATGCATGGCGGCACTGCCCGGACGCTGCCAGACCCCGTCTTCCGTAAAGAGTTTGGCGAAGGTGTCATAATCACGCTCGCCGACCGCGATCGCGTAACGGTTGACCGTCCGCGTACAGAGCGCCTCGATGTCGAGAACGGCTTTCGTGTCCATGTGTTCCTCCCGGCGGCTCATGCCAGCGATCGCCTATCCGACCTTGGCGACATGCTTTTGCGGCTGCGCCTACGGTTGTAAATTCAACTATTGTTGTTCCAAAGGGCACGACCTATGATGGTCAAGGCAAAACATTTGTAGCTAATCCTTCCACACTGGGCGACGGATCTCAAGCAGAAAATCAGAAGCCAGTCTTCCGTCTGGAGGCAGGGGCTACGCTCAAAAATGTAAATATCGGATCACCAGCTGCTGATGGTGTTCACTGTTATGGCAACTGTAATATATCGAATGTGGTCTGGCAAGACGTGGGCGAGGATGCACTGACATTGAAGTCTGCCGGAACGGTTAACATTACCGGTGGGGCAGCGTATAAGGCTTATGATAAAGTGTTCCAGATGAATGCAGCTGGAACAATTAACATCAAAAATTTCCGTGCAGATGAT
>NZ_LFRE01000110.1:0-1207 GCF_001077515.1 Acinetobacter sp. VT 511
CAGACGGCTTATCTGAAGGCGCATTATCCGGTTCATTTTATGGCATCCATGTTAACAGCCGTAATGGGCAGTCATCGGAAAGTGGCAGAGTACGTAGTGGAATGTCGGCGTATGGACATGGAGGTGCTTCCGCCGGATGTGAATGAGAGCGGTATTCTGTTTACACCTGTATTTGTGCCGTCCGGCAGCGCAGGAGCCGGGGATCAGAGCAATGCATCGCAGCAGACTGCGGGAGCAGATGCAGAGAATGACGCTGGAAGCCCTGCCGAAGAACATGCCACGAATGGTAACGTGAGTTCCTTCAGGGAAGATCGCGTTCATGAGCATGATGGGCATTCGGGACAAACCGAATATGGTGAAGCACCTCTACCGGATGATCCCGGTCCTGGACCGGAAGAGGAAGCAGTTTCTACTAATCCGCCGGGTATGTTGTAATGAAGCAGGCAGGCGTTGCAGAGTGGAAGTGGAGCGTCGGCCCCGATAAAGCTTCACTTGACCGGAGGATGGTGCCAGTGATAAGGAAGAAGGTGCAGCCAGCCGATACGGGGGGGATGACCGGTCAGGGAGTCCTTCCGGTTCTGCGACGTTGTCCTCCATTGAAATGCCACTTTGGTGCAGCCATTCATTAAGTCGTTTGGGATTGATTCCGAGTTGTCCGCTCAGATTACAGATATCGAGGTTTATTCTCACACAAATCCGCCTTTCCTGGAATATCGGGCTGGTAGTAGGGTATGAAAGGGAAGCATGAATTCGAGATCAGTAAATGCTCATGTAACATGTTGATTGCAGTTTGATCAGAAAAGATACAAACCTATTCTCGGCCGAATAGACGAACTGGAAGAGTTCTTGTCTACGCATCTTGTTGATGAAGTCATTCTGGCATTACCTCTGGATGCTCACGATAAGTATTCACATATTATCAATGTGTGTGAGAAGGCAGGAGTTCGGACACTAATCATTCCTGATTTCTTTGATTACTTGCCAGCACGGCCGCATTTCGATAACTTTGCGGGTATGCCCATGATTAACGTTCGCGACATTCCACTGGATATTGCGGTGAACCGATTGATGAAGAGAACTTTCGATATTCTTTTCTCTCTTACTGCGATCATCTTAACTTCTCCGGTAATGCTCGTTGTCGCGGTAGGAGTACGACTTACTTCTTCTGGGCCCGTCATCTTCAAACAAGAGCGAGTAGGACTTAACC
>NZ_LFRE01000111.1:0-406 GCF_001077515.1 Acinetobacter sp. VT 511
GTCACCACGTCCTGCTCATTGTCGTATTCGAGCTGGTCGGCGGTGAACTGGATCTGGTCCTCGCCCTCGGGAAGCGCCGTCGGCGAAGGGGGCGGCGGCTCGACCGCGGGAGTCTGCAGGTCGGGGGCCGCAGCCGGGGTGGGGGCGCCCCGAGTCGGCTCGGTCTGCGTCTGCGCGCGCGCCTCGGCCGCCAGGCACAGGCCAAGCGCGGCCGACAGCAGCAAGGCCTTGCGCGTCACTTCGATTCCCACCTTTGCTTCAACTCCCGTGCACGCGGCTTCCACCGCCCTATCGCAGCGGTTGCGCCACCGCAACGTCACGTGCGTTGGCCCGAACGCACGGAAGCGCTAACAGGAGCCATGCAGGTCGACTTCTACCATCTGACGCAGCTTCCCCTGGAACGCGC
>NZ_LFRE01000112.1:0-362 GCF_001077515.1 Acinetobacter sp. VT 511
GCAACAGCATGCAACTAAAACAGGTATAGGGAAAAAACAAAGATATTACTTTTGGCGTGATCGCAGCCCCGCTAATCATCATCATTATGATGTGGGCTTCGATACTTGATCAAAGAGCGTTTAAGAAAGAGCGCAACCGAAAAAAGGAACAGGATAAAACCTAATTGCGATTGCTCGTTTAAGTGTCAAAGTCGGTAAGGCAGGTAAAGCAAAACCGCATGCCGAATATATAGATCGTGATGAAGAAAAGAAGCTGAAACAGGAACAGGGAGAAACTGATCTTGAACATAGGGCTTATGGAAACATGCCGAAGTGGGCTGAACATAATCCGATTACCTTTTGGCAGGCAGCCGACCTTTACG
>NZ_LFRE01000113.1:0-15558 GCF_001077515.1 Acinetobacter sp. VT 511
CCCCAATTGCTGAGTATTTTTAGGATTTCCAGCTGAATTATTTAAAGAGACATTTAAAGGGAGTGCTATCTGTCTCAAAATTTCTTTAGCTGATGGTTGTTTTTCACCATCCTTATAAACTTCAATTCTTGCATTTTCATATTGTTTTATCTCATATCCATCATAAAAAATATTATTTAAAATCAATAACTCATGATTATTTTCAACTTTCACTTCTGTTTCAGTAGGAACATTTAACCCTATATTTATTTTTGAATTAGCTAAAAGTATTTTGTTATAAATACCTAAAATATATTTCCCTTTGTATTCTCGTGACTTAGCCTGAAACTGCTCTATATTTAAGTCATAGACTACTTCAATACAGAGGTCCTCTGGGTTAATTCTTAAAACAATAATTCTGTCCACTAACTCAATCGTTTTAAGATTAAAATCTACATGACTTGCTGTAGTAACAGTCTTAACAGAAATTCTTTGTCCAGTACTGGAAACTACATCATAACCTCTCTGATTAACTGAATCGGCTAATTGCCCTAAGGTCATCATAGCTACATAAAGTTCCCCAATTCTTCCTGTTAAATGCCTTAATTCTGCAATAGGCATTCCCCAAGAGAGTTCTTTTTCAAACCATTCAATAGATTCACCTAAAGACTTAATAATATCGAATTGGCTCAATGCCATGATTAATTCCCTATCACTTATAAGTTAAAGAGCTTACGATCACGTTCATCAGTCAAATACTTGTCCATCTGAGCAATCAGTTTTGCCTTGGCATGTTCATCATCTTCGGTGATTTTTAGCATGCAAGATCCGATCAAAATCTTACGTCTGGTATCGTCCTTTCTTGCCTGTTCTTTCTCTTTGGCTCGTTCTCTTGCCAGTGCTGCCTGTCTTTGAGCCTTTAACTGCTTTAGCTTTTCTTCCTGTGCCTTGATTTTACTGTCTAGTGTTTCAGTAACGCTCATTAATCCAATACCATCATCCTGGGAAACCATCCCTAACATAAGCGCACTTGAATATGCATTCAAGGTGCTATATGTATAGTAATGTTTTCCTCGAAGAGCGCACTTATGCAAACTTCGTTTTCAAGTACGATTGGGGTCTCCCCAATACCCCGACAACCGTATTCACGGTTGTATTTCACTACGTGAAAATTTAAAAGCGAAAAATAGGCATGGCGATTTACCACTTTTCAGTCAAAACCGTAGCACGATCAGCAGGGCGTTCCGCTACTGCTGCAATTGCCTATCGGGCCGGTGAAAAGATCTATTGTGAACGTGAAGGCCGAGAACATGACTACAGCCGAAAAACAGGTGTGGAATACAAAGAAATTTATTTACCCGAAGGCGCACCAGAACATTTAAAAAACCGGCAAAAACTCTGGAACGAAGTTGAACAACGGGAAACCCGAAAAAACTCGACAGTTGCCCGGGAATTTGAAATCGCTTTTCCAAGTGAATTAAATCAGGAACAACGCCTGGCCATGCTCGAAGAACTATGCGCCAGTATCGTAGACAGACATCAGGTGGCCGTCGATGCCTGTATCCATGCACCGCATACCGGATCCGGCAGCGATGAACGCAATTATCACGCGCATATCCTGATGAGCACACGCAAGCTCACGCCTGAAGGTTTTACCGAGAAAACCCGGGAACTGGATCAGAAACACAGTGGAGAAATCGAACACTGGCGCGAACACTTTGCCGATATCTGCAATATGCACCTGGATCTGGCCGGATACACCGCCCGAGTCGACCACCGCAGCTACAAAGACCAGGAGAATGGCCTGGAAGCGACCCTGCACGAAGGACCGAAAGTCACCGAACTACGCCGAAAAGGGATTGAGACCGAAATCAGCCGCAGCAATGATGAAATCAAACAGAGAAATCAGGCTCAGCTGCAATACGGCAAAAATATGGATCTGCTGATTGCTGAAAATGAGATCAAACTCAGCACACTGAAAACAGAACAGCAGATCCAAATCAAAAATAGCGCTAAAACGCCACCAATTGACGAAAAAGCCCTGTTTGAGGAAAAACAGAGGGAAACCCTTGGCAAAGTGCTAAAACGCGAAATCAGCGCAAAAGACGCGAATCTAGACCTGGATTTCATGCAGCGTAATCTCAAACAAGCCGAAATAACCCTGACCAAGCACCACAAACATCAAAATGAGTTCAATCAGCAGCTTGCCCAGGAGATCGTGAAAAGCGGACTCAAGCAAAGTCATGACAAATTGCAAAGCCTGGTCGATCAACACAACGAATTAACTCAGAACAAACCCTTACTGTTTGGAAAAAAAGCCTGGGAAGCCCAACGTGATGCGATTTACCAGGAGCACAAAAAGCTGAAAGGTCAGCATGAACACCAGAAAAAACATGGTGTGAAGGATTTATTGGAAAATGAAAAGTTTAAAGAACATGCCTGGAAGCAGTACCAACAACAACATCCAGCCAAAGCCAAGCAATACCAGACTCTATACCCATCCTATCAAGTCATTAAAAAATGTGTGGATGAGATCAAAGCAGAACAACAGATGAAACTCAGACAGGAACAACAGCTCAAAGCACAGCAACATGCGCCTAAAATGAAATCTAGTGGCATGAGTCGCTAAACAGAGCGAGTGTCTACGAGCGAACTGAAAAAATTTGCCCATCCCTTTCCCTGATTACAAGCTCCCTATCCATTAATCACCTACCCTACAGAGCATCCCGCATGGGTGCGAACTTTCCAAGTTTGATTCTTAAATCGAGCGTAGCGAGAAAAAAAGCTCATGAGCGAAGCGAATTCCGAGCTGCTTTTGATCTTGCTTTTGCTTTTTCTCAAATTCACGAAAATATGAACCAAAAATTGCCCCGACGAATCGAGCGAAAGCGAGATTCAATAGAGTTTGAGCGAAGCGAAAACCAAGGGCAATTTTCATGAATTTTCTTTTTTATTTTATATTTATAATATTTAATATTTGAAGCATTTTTTCTTTTTTGTTTTCAATATATTATGGTGGTATAAACATAGGTTTTATCCGTTTCAAACATAGGTTTTATCCGTATAAACATAGGTTTTATCCGTTTCAAACATAGGTTTTATCCGTTTCAAACATAGGTTTTATCCGCATAAACATAGGTTTTTATTTTACTATTTAAATGAGTATTGTTATGATGATTCCCTAAGTGAAAAATTTATCTAGATTTTGGTAAATCCATATAATGTTTATAGGGAAATAAGAATGAGCCGTTCAGAAAATTTAGACATGTCGATTCTTGTCTCTAAAGCAAATGATTTAGTAAAAGCTCATTATAAAATGACTGTTGTTGAGCATAGATTGTTCAATATCGCTTTATCAAAAATTCGTTCTAATAAGATTACATTAGATAATAATGTACCAATTACCATTTCAGCTCATGAATATGCAGATCTGTTTTCAGACACCATAGATGGCGGTTATAAAGCCCTTAGAACGGCTGTAGATACTTTATTTGAACGCCAGTTCACATTAGAGCGAGAAATCTCAAATACTAAAAAACACGTTAGAACATATAGATTTATTCAAATGAAGGGATATCTTGAAGGTGAAGCTAGAATTGAAATTCAATTTGCTAATGACGTCTTACCATTTGTAAGTGAGCTAGCTAATAAATTTACTCAAATTGATCTTCAACATACGGTTGATTTAAGCAGCCAATATGCCAATCGCTTATATGAAATTCTTAAAGAAGTGCAGAACTATAAAGAGCAAAAAGTTTTTCTAGAGTTGGACGATCTTCGATCTAGGTTCGGTATCGAAAATAAATATAAAACTATGTCAAATCTAAAAGACAATGTCCTGGACTTAGCTGTCACTCAAATAAATAAGAGCAAAGCCTGCGATATATATAACCTTCAATATACTAATAAGAAGGCAGGGAAAAAAATTATAGGATTTGAGTTTACCTATAAAATTAGAAAGCAACCAAAGAAGTCAGATATAGCTATACAACCTATAGTTTTAAAAATGACTGATTCGCAACGTTATCTTTTTGCTAATAAACTCTCTGAGCTTACCGAGATGAATAAATATTCTCAAGGTACAGAAAGTTACTCTCAATTTGCTGTTCGCATTGCCGAAATGTTGCAGGATCCACTTAAAATTGAAGAATTACTGCCATATCTAAAGAAAGTAGGATTTAATACAAAATAAACTTCATGTTCAGATTGGATGTTCACATGAACATCCTTGTACACGCACTGAGGGATTACATTGAACACAACAAAATTCAGCGTCATGGATGCAAGTAAAGCCTTTAAAAAATCACGTACAACAATATATGAGGCTTTAAAAAATGGTGAATTATCAAGAGATCATGATGGTCTTATAGACTTATCTGAACTTATCAGAGTTTATGGCAATCCAGTCGGTGTTCAGTCCAGTACACGTACTGAACAAGTTCAGAAGGATGTACAAGTACACGTTCAATCTGAGGTTGAAAGTGTATTAAAAGATCAAATTTCTTTACTCAAAAATCAGTTAGATTTAGCAAATCAAAGAGAAAAGTCTTTGATGCAACATATTGAAGATCTTACTCATAGAATTGAGTTTAAAGGCACCTTAGAACAGCCAAAACAAGAAAATATTAATAAACTAAATGAATCTACTAATTCGAATATAGCAACAGATCCTCGGCCACAGACCGAGTCAAACTATGACGAATTGACTACTCCTCAGAAAGACAATAAACGTATCCCTGTTCCAGAACACGTTGAGCCTGAACCAAAAAAAAGGGGTTTCCTGAGCCGTTTTTTTCTTCCTTATGGTTAGCCAGGACTCCAATTTTTTGATGGGCCAATTTCAGTGCAAGCACATGAAATAATGACTCACCAAAAAACCGGATGAGGTTTATTAAGACTGAATAAAACCGTGGAACATTGTTCAATATTTAAGCGTGGAACATGAATAATCAATAAAAAGCCGTTCTGGTGCCCTATACTCCAAAACGGCTTACTTTAATATACTGATATTTAAAGAGAAATATCAAGCATTTCGTATAAGGTGTATTATGTTATTTTTAGAAAAACTTAACTTAAATAGATAAATCTAATATATTATCTTTCTCACAATTTCATAAATATCAATTATCTAATAAGCTTTAAATTCTCTTACTAAGTCTGTATGGTGTTTTATCAGAAAGATACTATAGAGGGTAATATGCATAGTTTTTCTGTAAAAGAATTGGATCAGTTGATTGAAAATGATCTAAAGGAAAAGAAAAAATCCAGTAAGTTATTGATTGGATATAAACTATTTCATGATCTAATGAATGACCCTAAATTTCATGCAGAAGTGACAGATTCAGCCCTGAGTGCCACAAAACGAAAATATAAGAACCTCAAGATCAAGATTACGACGGATAAATATCAACTTCATTTTGAATAAAACATAAAAAAGAGAGCTGGCAGCTCTCTTTTTTATGATAGAAGTGTACTAGTGAGTACACTTCTATCATCTCCATTTTACATAATGTTCATTATGAATAGGTTTTACAATTTCATTAATTATCATATAGATATATTTTTTTGACTTCGTATAAGGTGTATTGTGTTAATTTTAGAGATTCTACATAAACGTAAAATCTCCTGCGCTTAGATTCTGGCATGTGTTCCATACTTATCAATCATGATAGAGCTGGCTTCATTTAAGCCACGCACAGTGACATTCACACCATTCTTTTGAAATTTTTTTACAACAGAATCAAGCATGGCGACTGATGTTACATCCCAAATGTGAGAATGGGTCAAATCAATAATCACATCCTTTACATCCTCTTTAAAGTCAAAACCTTGCATGAATTTTTCAGAAGAACTAAAGAAGATCTGACCTCTCAACTCATATAAACGGGCCATTCCTTCAAAAGATGCTGTCACCTGGATATCATTTTCAAGTTTATTCGCCAGGAACAAGGCTGAAAGTAATACGCCTGTTAACACACCCAAAGCCAGGTTATGCGTAGCAACAACTACAATCACCGTCGCAATCATGACGAAATTACTGCTCTTAGGATTATCTTTTAACTGAGTGACAGAACTCCATTCAAAGGTACTGATAGAGACCATTATCATTACCGCTACCAATGCAGCCATTGGAATCACTTTGAGCCAGTCACTGATAAATACAACCAGAATAAGAAGAAAAATGCCCGCAGAGAATGTTGATAAGCGTGTAAGGCCACCTGATTTTACGTTAATCATAGATTGACCAATCATTGCACAACCGGCCATGCCACCCATAAAGCCAGAAGCAATATTCGCAATCCCTTGTCCCTTACATTCCTGATATTTATCACTTGGCGTATCAGTCATTTCATCCACGATAGTTGCTGTCATCATCGATTCAAGTAAACCTACAGCCGCCAGTGCGACTGAATAAGGCAAAATAATCATCAATGTTTCAATATTCAAAGGAATATCTGGAATCAAGAACATTGGAAGTGTGTCAGGTAAAGACCCCATATCGCCCACGGTCCGGACATCAATTCCTAAAGCGATTGCCAATAATGTGATTGCAATGATGCAGACTAGTGGAGAAGGGAGTAATTTTCCTAATTTGGGAACCAGAGGGAATAGATAAATAATTGCTAAACCTAAAGCAACAAAAGCATATACATGCCAGGTCACATTAATCAGTTCAGGCAATTGAGCCATGAAAATTAAGATCGCTAACGCATTTACGAATCCAATAACCACAGATTTAGATACAAACCGCATTAACTTGGCGAGCTTTAAATAGCCTGCCAATATTTGAATCACGCCTGTCAAAATTGTTGCTGCCAGCAGATATTCAAGCCCATGCTCTTTGACCAATGTGACCATAAGCAGCGCCATTGCGCCAGTGGCTGCTGAAATCATGGCAGGACGACCACCTACGAAAGAAATCACGACGGCAATACAGAAGGATGCGTATAGACCAACTTTAGGATCTACACCTGCAATAATTGAAAATGCGATGGCTTCAGGGATGAGTGCAAGACCGACGACTAATCCGGCAAGTACATCCCCACGGATGTTAGAGAACCACTGTTCTCGGACATTAGATAACATAAACATAGCCTGTTTTTTAATTTTTCAGATAGGCTAGTGATGTGATATATACAACACACAAGCGACTACACCACATCACTAGCTAGACAGTGATGAGTTATTTACAGATTTAAGAAGGTAAATAAACTTAAGGTGGCGTAGGTGTCATAAGATGAAGAAACTTTTTAGAGTAAAAAAATCAGGACAAGGGTAACAGCTAGGTACTTTTTTATAAAGCCTGGATGTATATCCAAGCTTTGTTTAATCTGTATTTTATGAAGCTTTTAGCTCCCCAAGTAATTGACCTATTTCCAAACGTGTGTAGCCGCGTTCTTTAAAGATCAAAACAATAGCCTGTTTATAATCTTCAGAAATAGCCGTTTTATATTTATTAATTAATTGCAGCTCAGCATTAAGCTGGAGATCATTTTTGATCGTCAATACTTCCGTAGAGACTTTATTAAAAATCTTGAAATTAAACATACAGGTGCTCTTTATCAATATTGTAGCGGCCCGACTACAACAAACACCTGCCTCAGCTTAGCTGGACACCCTTTCCAAAAAGATTATAGAAAAAATGAAAAGTTTCAAGTTTTACTAAACTAAAGATAAAAAAGTATCAAACTTACGTATTTTAATAATAGAAGGTTGTTGAATTAGCTAATCAATTTTTAAATAATAGTACTCAAAGGAGATGGCTATCCTCCTTACACAAACCGCCAATTCTGGCTGATGATACCTACGTTTCCCTCAAGCAGGGTACGTAGTCGCGTGCTCTGCTTTTACAAAATGGAGCTACGCTATGTTTTCCCGTCATAAAGTTCTTTATTTATATATCTTTTGCTGCTCATAACTAGGAGCAGACATGTATCTTTCTCTTTTATCAATTGCTCTCGGTTCTGTAATCGGTGCCTGGCTTCGTTGGGGCATAAGTCTAAGATTTAATAGCGTATTTGAAAATATTCCTTTCGGGACAGTGATTGTTAACTTAATCGGTGCTTTTATTATTGGATTAGCTGTATCATTTTTTTCAAATAGCTCAATAAGCCCTAATTATAAGTTATTCGTTGTGACAGGCTTCTGCGGTGCTTTAACGACCTTTTCAACATTTTCAGTTGAAATTGTTGCGTTGCTACAAGCTTCAAAGTTTGAATATGCTATCTCAACAATAGCCATCCATGTAATAGGTTCATTAATCTTTACAGTACTAGGAATACTTTCCTATCAATTTTTCACTAATCATTAATAATCTAAATATTAGAAGGTAAAACAATGAGTTTTAAAAATGTTAAAGCAGGTACTAATCCACCAGATGACTTTAATAGCATCATCGAAATCCCGGCAAATGCTAAACCCATCAAGTATGAAGTGAATAAAGAATATGATGCTTTATTGGTTGATCGCTTTCTAAGTACAGCAATGTCATATCCGTACAATTACGGTTATATTCCTCAAACATTAAGCGAGGATGGTGATCCCTTAGATGTATTTGTAATAGCTCCCCATGCGGTTGCTGTAGGATCAGTAATTCGCAGCAGACCTGTCGGAGTCATGTATATGGAAGATGAAGCCGGTATTGATGCAAAGATCATTGCTGTACCTCATTCTAAGCTCACACCTCTATATAACAATGTTGAAGATCTGAGCGACCTCCCTCAGCTTCAATTAGATCAAATGAAACATTTCTTTGAACATTATAAAGACTTGGAAAAAGGTAAATGGATGAAATTTAATGGTTGGGGCAATGTAGAAGAAGCCAGACAGGAGATTCTAAAATCTATCCAAGCATACAAATAATTTAGATAAAAGGGACCCAAATCTGAGGTCCCTTTTTATGCTATTTAACATAATGGGCGTTATACGAAACGCATATTTTAAATATATAAAAATCATACACTTGTGTTATAGTGGTGATGCTCGACGATGTCGAAAAGCTGACTTGGAAACAAGTCGGCTTTTTTATGAGCAGTTTTGATACTTCTTGCCAATAAAATTGTTTAAAAAATAGTCAATTTTGAGGTTTTTCAAATTTTATCAATGCCTCAATGTCCAAAATTATCCACATTTTTTGTGGATAAAATTTAGGCTATTTTGTACGCTTTGGCTCACATGAAACTCGGCCCTTTGCTTCTATGCGACATACTGGAATTTTCCTATGATGAACTCATCGGGAACAGGAAGTTTCATAACATAAAACAATAATTATAAGTTATTCGATAGGGATCCGAGGATAGTGAAAGCACATGAGAAAACATGAAAAACCCCGGCAGGATGCCGGGGTTTTTTATTTCCTATCCTTTCTCATTTGCAAAACAAACATAATGCTCCTAAAATATAGACTATAATCTATATTTTGGTTGTGGTATGTGGACAGTCATTACGACAGATCTATTTAATCAGTGGCTTGAACAACAAGATGAATCGACACAAGAGAAGGTCCTAGCTGCCCTGGTTGTTCTACAGCAGCAGGGACCGAGTTTAGGCCGTCCTTTAGTAGATACTGTGTATGAGTCTAAATTTACCAATATGAAAGAACTGCGTGTTCAACATCGCGGTAGACCCTTAAGAGCTTTCTTCGCATTTGATCCCTTACGACAGGCTATTGTTCTATGTATTGCTGATAAAGGCGGTAAAAAGCGTTTTTATAAAGACATGCTGGATATTGCAGATGAACAATACCAACTTCATCTCACTACCCTAGGAGATAAATCTAATGGCTAAGACTCTGCAAGAATTGTTAGCTAGCCGCTCTCCAGAGAGCCAAGCCCGTATTCAAAAAATGGCAGATGAATTACTGCTAGAAAATCAGCTTCATCTTATTCGTGAAGAACTCGAAATTTCTCAAAAAGAGCTTGCTGAAACTTTGGGAATAAAACAGCCATCGCTTTCAGCAATAGAAAATCGTGGCAATGATCTTAAGATTTCAACCATGAAAAAGTATGTTGAGGCAATGGGTGGGAAGCTCCGTATTGATGTAGAGCTTCCAACAGGAAAACATATAGGATTCAACGTTTAACAATAAAAATGGGAGCCTATAGCTCCCATTTTTATTTCGTATAACAACCATTATGTTAAATGGAACCTTCTTTAGTTGAATATTCATACTTTCAATGGAGCAAAACTTGCAGAATCTTGTCTAATTTGTAATCCTTGCAGCCAAGGGTGTCTAGCTGAGCTAAGGCAGGTATTTGTTGTAGTCGGGCCGCTATAATATTGATAAAGAGCGCCTGTATGTTTAATTTCAAGATTTTTAATAAAGTCTCTACGGAAGTGTTGACGATAAAAAATGACCTTCAGCTTAATTCTGAAATTCAACTTATAACAAAATATAAGACCTCTACTTCTGAAGATTATAAAAAAGCAATTATTTTGATCTTTAAAGAACGTGGTTATTCAGCTTTAGAGATTGGTCAACTATTGGAAAATTAAAGTAAAAGATTTATTCTGATCAGATAGGCACCCTTATTTAAAGGTGCCTATTCATTTTAGAAATTCTTAAATTTCAATCTGACTACCTAGCTCTACCACCCGGTTAGAAGGGATTTTATAAAAATCACTGACAGGGCTGGTATTTTTTTGCATTGCGACAAATAACTTTTCACGCCATGTAGACATCTTGCTGGACAGACTTGGAATTAATCTTTCTCTAGAAACAAAGAAGCTGATATTCATTAAGTCATACTCAAGATCCAGTACTGAAAAAGCTTGTTTCAATGAATGAGGCACATTAGGCTCTTCTTTAAATCCATAATGGATCGTTATTCTGAAAAAACCATTCTCTAGTACTTCAGTAACGATTCGCTTAGCTTCATCAACATACGGGATTTCAGAAGTCTTGATTGTCACCAAAAAATTACGTTCATGCAGAACTTTATTATGCTTTAGATTATGTAAAAGCGCATGGGGTACGACTTGAGGCGTTCCAGTTAAAAATACAGCATTTCCACTCACTTTCTGACCTGTCTGTTCAAGGTGCTCAAGAAACACATTCAGTGGAAGCGTGTCCTTCTGCAGTTTGTCCTGAAGAATCTCTCTGCCTTTTTTCCAGGTCATCATGAGGGTAAAAACAATAACCGCAATAACGACTGGTACCCAGCCTCCAATCAGGACTTTTAATAGGTTTGAACTCAGCAAAACCAGATCAATAAAGGCGAATGGAATAATGAACAGTAAGACTTTCCATGTTTTCCATTTCCAGTAACTATAAGCCAGAAAAGCTACTAACAGTGTGTCACAGAACATGGTCACAGTGACGGCCAGACCATAAGCACCTGCCAACTTGCTGCTACTTTCAAATATTAAGATCAAGATGGTGATAGAGATAAACAGGAGCCAGTTCAGTAATGGAATATAAATTTGTCCAATTTCCGAAGCGGAGGTATGTAAAACTGTAAGCCTAGGTAGATATCCCAACTGTATTGCCTGTTTAGCCATAGAGAATACCCCACTGATTAAAGCCTGTGAGGCAATCACTGCAGCTGCAGTAGCCAGAATAATCATAGGATATAGAAGGGCTGAAGGCAGAAGCAGGTAAAAAGGATTGGTGATAGCCGAAGGATCTCTTAACAGTAACGCTCCTTGTCCAGCATAATTCAGCATCAGACATGGCAGTACAATTAAAAACCAGCCTAACTTGATCGGTAAAATACCAAAATGTCCCATATCCGCATATAAGGCTTCACCACCTGTTACTGTTAAAACCACAGCTCCCATTACAAAAAATGAAATAAGAGGATTGTTAATAACGAATAAAAAAGCCCAGTGTGGGCTGAATAATGCAAGAACAAATGGACTTTGAATAATACTTATAATGCCAATGGCACCAATAGATAGGAACCATAACAGGGTAATAGGACCAAAAAACTTCCCCATCATTGCAGTCCCATGTTTTTGAACGGCAAAGAGAGCTATAAGAATTCCAATACTGATTGGAATAATGAAGCGATCAAATGACGGGGCAGCAACAGAAAGTCCCTCAACTGCAGATAAAACAGAAATAGCAGGGGTGATGATACCGTCACCGAAGAATAAGGATGCTCCAATGAAACCTAAGATAATGATTGCCAGTCTTTTTCCACGGGACAATCCTTTTTGCCTAAGGTTTAAGGCGAGTAATGCCATGATACCCCCTTCACCATTGTTATCAGCTCTCATGATCACCAAAACATATTTAAGCGAAACAATTAAGGTAATGGTCCAAAAGATTAAAGAGAGAATTCCCAGGATATTAAGTTCATTAATAGGTAGCCCGCGTGTCGCATGAAAGCTTTCTTTTAATGCATATAATGGACTCGTTCCTATATCGCCGAATACTACTCCTAGTGCAGCCAGTGTTAATGCTGGTACTGCCGGCTTACTCACATTATTTTGCATATATTTGATTTACAAAATTGGGGAGCCTCGAATTTTATCATCTGGCTTCTTATGAAATTGCCTTGTACATAAAAACCCATACTTTCTTAGAGTGTTATAGTTTTTCTAGCTAAGCCTGCACTATATAGGTGCTATTTCACTTATAAGTAATCCAAAAATATATGATTCTTTAATAGATAATTTTAAGTTTTTTCTAAAATTAACATAATACACGTTATATGAATTCCCAAGGCATGGCTTTTAGTCATGCTTTTTTTATCAAAAGACTATAGCTGAATGATAGCGAGCCAAATCGCATACAATATCTATCATTAGACTTAATGCAATAATTAAATGATGTTGTTATCATTAATCTAATAGAATTAAGATTAAATGATAGAAATGAATACACGTATTTATCTACGAGCTTCAACTAAAGATCAAGATGCAAAAAGGGCTTTGCAGATTCTTCAGGATCTAAACCAAAACTTGAATTTGGGTGAAACCATTGTGTACGTGGAAAACTATAGTGGTACGAAGTTAGACCGACCTGAATTGAATAAGCTGCTGTCAGAAGCAAATCAAGGTGACACCTTGTTAGTTGAAAGTATTGACCGCTTATCACGCCTAACCCAACGAGATTTTCAAGAGCTGAAGCGCAGGATTCAGGAGAAAGGACTTCGATTAATTGTGGCAGATCTTCCTACTACCTACCAAATGATTCAAACCAGTGACACCATTACTCATTCAATCCTAGAACTCATTAATAATATGTTGATTGATCTCTTGGCAACAATGGCTCGCCTAGACAATGAGAAACGTATAGAACGTATTAAGCAGGGCCTGGCACGTTCGGGTTACAAGCCAACAGGTAAGAAAGCCAATGAGGCTAAGCACAAACGAATAAAAGAATTACTAGCAGCTGGCAATATGACTAAGGAAGAAATTGCCAAAGCAGTGAATTGTGGAGTTGCAACTGTTTATCGAGTTGCTAAAGTCATTTAAAAAGGCTTGTATCAGTGCTTCCCTTATGTCATATCTATTTACAAAGGAACAAGGCATTCTTAAAGATCAAAAGAAGGGATTAATGATGAAAAAGCATTTGATTTTCCTTGTTTTTATAGTGATGGTTTTTATTTTAGCTCTAGTTGTAAAGATTAATAATGATCATAAAAAAGGGCAAGCATTAAAGAAATTGGAACTAGTTGAAAAGCAAATCCATTAGGTAAAAATTGACTTATACTTATTTAAATAACGCTAATAACTAAGCCCAAAGAACACCTAGACCCAGTGCTACACACGCTTAGTTTTTTATATTTTAAAAGAGCATTTTAGCAAATATCATAAAAGACCGATCTATTCTCAAGCCGGTTTTTTATATCGCCGAGCATCATGGCTTCATCATAGATATATGAATATTAAGATAAATAAAAAGCCCTATAGTCTCTCCCGTTACTATAAGGCTTATAAAACGCTGTAATTTTTTTCTTAATTACCTACTTTTCGATGTAGGTTATGAATATATTTTACCTATTGGTAAAAATAAAGATATAAGACAAAAGATGAATACGTTAGGAATTCCGCGTAAAAACTACTAATTTCGTATAACCGCCATTATGTTAAATGGAATGTTTATGAGAAATTAATAGTCTATTTTTGTTTGAGATTGAAGTATATTTAAAAAAGTTAAGTTGTTTTTTTAAATGCATAACTTCATCTTTTAGTTTTTTGATTTGTTGCTCTCTTTCGTCCTGTATAGGGTAAGTAAGTTCACCAAATTTTCTAACTAACTGACTGTATTCAATCAATTTATTGTAGTCAAGTTCGAAATCTCCGCTTTTTATATATTTAAGTATAGTCGAGCGAGGTTTTTTATACGCTATAGCAGCATCACTGATCGAAAATTTTTTTAAAAAATGATGATTTTTACCTAGCATACTATTTCACTTAAGGCATTATTAATTTCGTATATATATGTTAATAAAATTAACACATACAAGATATAAATCTTTAATCATTATTGGTTAATAATCGAACGTTTACTTTACACATGCCCTACTCTGATAATTTTTCTATTATTAAATCAATATGCTTTTAAAAATTTATATTATTAACATAATACACCTTATACGAAAGGCCCTATTCACGGGCCTTTTGATCATCTGATTAACATAAAATCTCTTATGCGAAATCAGGTTGATCTAAAGTTCTTTATTGCCTTGATCACATGATCCCCCAATTGCTGAGTATTTTTAGGATTTCCAGCTGAATTATTTAAAGAGACATTTAAAGGGAGTGCTATCTGTCTCAAAATTTCTTTAGCTGATGGTTGTTTTTCACTAATGAAAATGTCTCAGGGCAAAGCCGTGTCTGAAGAGGATCTGGAAGATCTGTACGAACGAAAGATGAGCAGTTCACTGGGGCAGCTCATTCACGAAGTGCGCCATCATTTTACATTCTCTGAGGAAGAGACTCGCCAGTTGAATGAGTTATGGCAGCAACGTAACCGTATCGTACATCATTATTTCAAGGAACGAATTCACGAGACATTCAGTCCGGAAGGACGATCACGCATGATTAAGGAATTGGAGGATTTCAAAGACCGTGCACAGGAGTTGGAGATCCGTCTTCAGCAATATACGGGTGCCTGGATCGCAGAGCTTGGTCTGGATGCCGAATCCGCAGCAGCTCTGCAAACGCTGGAGCGTATGCATACCGAGAGTATGCAAGCAAGGGCTTTGGAAGAGGATGGAACAACTATGATGCCAGTGACTGGGACGAGATCGCTGTTCCTTCCAACTGGCAGCTGCAAGGTTACGATTATCCCCACTATACAAATATGACGTATCCGTGGGTCGAGCGTGAGCCTGAATTGAAGCCACCATTTGCACCAACAACTTATAATCCGGTGGGTTCGTACATCCGCACGTTTACTGTTCCTGCAGACTGGAAAGACCGGCCTGTCCTGCTTCATTTTGAGGGCGTTGAATCTGCCTTTTATGTATGGGTGAACGGGGAGCTGGTCGGTTATAGCGAAGATACGTTCACGCCCGCAGAATTTGATATCACTTCGTATCTAACGGAAGGTGAGAACAAGCTCGCTGTGGAGGTATATCGCTGGTGTGATGCGAGCTGGCTGGAGAATCAGGATTTCTGGCGGTT
>NZ_LFRE01000114.1:0-362 GCF_001077515.1 Acinetobacter sp. VT 511
AAGTACCGATCATCTAGTATTTTTTAGGGTCAATTCGACACCAATCATAAGTTTTATTTTTGACTTTATTTGGCTCAAATGAATAGCATTTCTTAGTCATAATTCTGACTAGCGTTTCGCCATCACTTTCTCTAATTTGTATCGGATATTTTTTAAGTACAGCCATATCAGCTCTACGTTCATCAATTTCATCTTTGCTTGTCACGTATAAGAATATTGCCAAAATGAATCCCATCTCTAAGGCGACAAATGCACTAGCAAAAATGATGATAAATTTTGAGTTCATTCTGTTTGTGGCTTCGTTTAATGCCTGAATACTGTTATTCAATGCGCCTGTATGCTTCTTATTTGCGATTTCTAGC
>NZ_LFRE01000115.1:0-5726 GCF_001077515.1 Acinetobacter sp. VT 511
GCAAAGATCGCTGAGCTGGACTTGCTGACGGAAGAGGAAAAAGAACAAATTCTCGGCGCGTTTAACCCGGCGCAGCCGGAAGCGGCTCCGGCGGCCGCGTTCCACCGACTGTTCGAGGAACAGGCGGAACGTACACCGGAAGCGGAAGCCGTTGTCTACGAGAACGTTCGGCTGACGTATGCGGAGCTGAACGTACGGGCGAACGGCTTAGCGGCCACGCTACGCGCAAGTGGAATCGGCCGGGAGGAGATTGTTGGCATTCTCGCCGAGCGCTCGGTGGACCTGCTGGTGGCCGTGCTGGCCGTCTGGAAAGCAGGCGGGGCATATGTACCGCTTGACCCGGATTATCCGGCTGACCGCGTGCGGTTTATGCTTGAAGACAGCGGAGCGAAGGTGCTGCTGACACAAACCTTCCGGTGTTGTCACTGGAGTTGTGGCTCACGATGGTTAACAAAAATCAGGCGCTTCCCGTCACCCTGGGCATTGTTCTCGCGATAACGGGTATGTTCTCACTCAGTATCTCACCGAGCTTTCCGCTCGCTTGGGCACAGATGGCCTGGAATGGGCCTAATCCATACCTGTATGCAGGCATGGGGGCAGGTCTAGGGTTATTAATCCTGTTGCTGGGTATGGTGCATTTTAGCCGGAAGGATGTGGCCTGATATGAGCTTTGCGACAACGTACTTCCGAATCTTGTCCGCTGAACGATTGAAAATGAGCAAATCGCCCATATGGCTCCTGATTCTGCTGAGTCCACTCATTGCGCTGCTCATCGGACTGTTGTCCACGCCATCGGGCAATTGGCAGGTATTGATGACCACGATGGTTTTCCTGCACGGATTGTTATTGTTACCGATGCTGACTGGTGTGTTTACGGCCGCTACCGTGAGTTTTACCAATGCGATGCAGATGTTGTAGGAAGCAAAAGTTTATTGAATGAAGTGGAATTAGTAAATATTTATGCCACTGTTTTTAATAAATTAGGAATTGATGTTGAAATAAAAATTAACAGCAGAAAAATTTTAGCGGCCTTAGCAGAATTATGCGGCGGCAGTGATAAAATGGTTGATATAACTGTTGCTATTGATAAGTTGGATAAGATTGGTATTGATAAAGTAAAGGAAGAATTAACTCAAAGAGGTTTGCAACAAAATCAAATTACAAACATTGAACAATACTTACAAATTGGCGGAACTAATGAAGAAAAATTAGTTGCTATAAAAACTTTATTCGCCAATGTTGAAACAGGCAAACAAGGCATTGAAGAAATTGAATATGTATTGAAAACCCCGCGATCAACACCGAGTTCAACGGCAACTACGCCGACAGCTTCACCGACGACAAGATCACCGGCACCGTGAAGCTCGCCTACAAGCTTTCGAACAAGCTGCTGATCTATGGAAGCTATGATCACGGCTACAAGTCGGGCGGCTATAACCTCGACCAGGCGACCTTCGACTCGGTGCTGCTCGGGGGCAACGGCCCGCAGGGCCGTGACCTGCGCTTCGGCGCGGAGACCAACGACGCATTCGAGATCGGCACCAAGTTCAGCCCGAACCGTGCTTTCTCGCTGAACATCGCCGCCTTCTACATGAACTTCTACAACCTGCAGTCGCTGGTGTTTTCGGGCAACAATTTCGTCGTCGGTGCAGGCAACAGAGCGGCAATACGTTTATCATTTCACATGACGGTACGATATCGAACTACAGGATATTACTCGGAGAAAAAGAGTTAACCAAAAGTGATTTTCTGGGTGAAGCCGGGCAGTACACAATCCGAAACGTTTAACGATTAAAGGTGATTCCGTCAATCTCTTCTATTACACATTGCACAAGGAGTCTGTTTTGTAGGTGGTCTATAACTGTACTTAGGGGGACTTTCAAATGAAGTTATCGGATTATGAATATTTAACTTTGGCTCTGGAAGAAGCAGAACAATCACTTATTGAAGGAACGTATCCGATTGGTGCGATAATCGTGGATGTGGATGGGATTGTCGTGAGTAAAGGCAGGAACCGAGTTTTCTCGGATTGCGACCCCACCGCACATGCTGAGGTGGATGCCATTCGTCGGGCAGGAAAACATTTGCTGGATGTAGAGAAGAAGAAATTCTCGAAGAAGAAAGACTTGACGCTTTATACTACCTGTGATGTCGCTGGATTATAAAACAACCGAACTGACTGTTGATTATAAGGACTATGAAGATACGTTAACTGTGGAGGGTCTGCTGGCTAGAGCAGAAGTAATCAGACCATTTTTGACAGAAAGGAATTTCGAATCCAATATAGATGCGCGATTTAACAAGATTCCTTTACGTGTAGCAGACAAAGAGAAGGCTCTGCTGCATCCTGAAAATATACAAACCAAGATCAAAGATAGCAAGAGTGACTGGATTCTTGTGGAATACACGCTCGATTTGAAATTTACGGATAAGGATGGCAAAGAGTTCAAGTCCATTCCGTTATCGGGTGATATCACCTTTTTGCAGGATCAGGGAGAATGGCGCATTCAGGATGACACGTACAACATGAAGCCCTTCACAGAAATCATCAATAATTCTCGGGACTGCCGAACAGATCCAGGCTTCCGGTGACATCGAGAAACTGTTCATCAATACTATAGGGTTCCACCAGATCGGTGTAAGACTGAAGGATACGCGTAATATGAAGGGATACCCGAATCTACTCGGCCATCCGGGGGCGAACAACAACAACATCTGGACATTTGGCGAGCGCTTCGCCCAGTCGTTCTGCTGTCGTAATTCCATAGGACTTGGCGAGTGGACAGGCCGCAAGAATAATACCCGAACGGCGCGCCGGATCTCCCGCGACTACGAGGGGGCGGTCCTTGTATTCGGGATGTGCAGACTTCTCCACACTGGCATAGAATGACTGGCAGTCTGCCAGCATGATGACACGTCTGTCTTGGCGGGGCATAAGACTTCTCTCCTTATTCGTGATGCTAAGCTCTTATGCGTGGCTGCTGATCCGAAGTTGCAGGAGGACCCGATCAATAAGGCGTTCCTGGAACAGTTCAATAACTCAACACCGATGCCTTCGCTTCCTGCCATGGACAGCGTATGGGGACCAATCACTTCGGCCATTACGGATATATGGGATACCGATAAGGACGTGAAGGCATCGCTGGACAATGCCGTGAAACAGATCCAGGAAAGCCTTGCAACCGTCCAATAAGAACGAACGACGAATTCGAAGATTTGCATAAGAGCTGCATAAATTGAACTTCATATTTACACCAAAACGGAGAGGACAGAAGGAAGCTGAAGAAGTAAAACGTGCGCCTTTATCACCGGATTTTCCCATTTGGAAAAGGGATCAAAAAATCTGGGGATAACAGCGATCGGAAGCTTGTTCTGTTCCAGAAACTAAAACTACTTCGGTACTTCCAGTTTATAACCCACACCCCACACCGTCGTAATCATGGCCGCCGATTCAGGCGATACCTTGTTAAGTTTCTCGCGAAGACGCTTCACGTGCGTATCCACGGTACGAAGATCGCCAAAGAATTCGTAATTCCATACATCTTTGAGCAATTCTTCTCTGGAGAAAACTTTGTCGGGAGATGTTGCCAGGTAGTGCAGCAATTCATATTCTTTTGGTGTAAGACTAATCTCTTCGCCACCAGCGGTTACCCGGTGGGCATCATGTTCAATAACCAGATGCGGGAACACGATGTTGTTACTCGAATTGCTCTCCTTGGAGAGATAAGCTGTCGCGGAAGCTCGACGCAAAATCGCTTTGACTCGATAAATCACTTGAACCCAGAAAAGGCGGTAATAGTAAAAACCACCACGCCCATTTCATGCTCACCTCCCGAAAGGCAGAACTGAACACAGATAATAAACTCACCCTCACCACCAAAACCGATATTGAACTCAGCAACGCCAAACGAAAAAGCCTTGGTATGGGTACAACCTAAGAAGATAATAAGCAAATTCGAGAAACATGGGCAGACTTAGCCAACAAGGCATTGGAACGTGCAGGCTACCGAGAAAAAATAGACCACCGCCGCTATGCCGATCAAAATAATGGACTACAAGCAACCATCCCCGAAGGCAGCAAAGTCCCCCAATTTCGCAGACAAGGCATAGACCCTGAAATCAGCCGTTTCAATGACAATGTGAAACAACCTGACGACAGGTCTGCAAGCTTCTGCTGACCGTCATGGCATTGCACTGACGATCAACCGGATTCGTGGTGCGTTCTCCACCCATTTCTGTAATCATCCGGTTACGAATTATGATCATGCTCAAGACACGGATGGAGAGCTGTTCGCTTCCTTTTTCCGTCACATGCTGAACCGCGGCATTAACCTGGCTCCATCCAAATATGAGGCTTGGTTCCTGACCACGGCTCATACAGACGAGGATGTTCAGGCTACATTATAAGCCGCAGAAGCTTCCTTCAAAGCGATGGCTCAGGAATAAATTAGATTATTTCAATTCACAATGTAGCGTACAAGCTGCATCGTTGATAGATAGCAACTCATGGAAAACGCGTCCAACAAATATGGACAAAGGCTTTGCCGATGCCGATGTGATCATTGAGCGAACCTATAACTCAACGCAAGCGCAGCAGTGCCCGACTGAAACACATATCTGCTTTACCCGGATGGACGGCGATCGTCTGGTTATCCACGCCTCCACCCAGGTACCATGGCACTTACGCCGCCAGGTCGCGCGCCTCGTGGGCATGAAACAGCATAAAGTTCATGTCATTAAAGAGCGAGTTGGCGGCGGTTTTGGTTCCAAACAGGACATCCTGCTGGAAGAAGTGTGCGCCTGGGCAACCTGCGTGACCGGGCGTCCGGTACTGTTCCGCTACACCCGTGAAGAAGAGTTTATTGCTAACACCTCTCGTCACGTCGCGAAAGTCACCGTCAAACTGGGAGCGAAAAAAGATGGTCGCCTGACGCTGGGCATCCTGGGCGCCTATGTCGTCGGTTATGCCTTCTCCGACTCCTGGCGCACGATGTTCCTGTTCGGCGCGCTGCCCGGCGTCGCCTTGTTCGTCGGCATGTTCGTCCTGCCGGATACGCCGCGCTGGCTGGCGATGAGGGGACGGTCCGAGGAGGCCGGCGCGGCGATCGCCCGCATCCGCGCGGTTGCGCCCGGCAGTCCGCTCGTCACGGCCGAACTGGCGGAGATCGCCCGGATCGCCAGGGATGACCGGAACAAGGGAAGCTGGTCCGATCTGTTCGGACCGATGGTCCGGCCGGCCCTGGTCGTCGGCATCGGATTGTTCCTGTTGCAGCAGCTGAGCGGCATCAACGCCGTGATCTACTACGCCCCCGTCGTCTTCAAGGAAGCCGGCTTCGGCTGGCGCTTCCGCTCCTTCACGCTCACAGGGTCACTGGACCCACAGGTGGACATCAGGGACAACTCCCCGATTGAAGCGACTCGTCCGGTGATCTATTTCATGAATCACAGCTCCTGGTGGGATGGTCTGCTGCTCTATCATGCGGCCAGGCAGACATCGCGGGGTGATCATTATGTGATGATGGAGGAGCAACAGCTTCAGCAGTATGCTTTTTTTCGTAAATTGGGTGCGTATTCGATCAATAAGGAGAGTGCGTCCGGTATTCGGACCTCTCTACAGTACACCAGTGAATTATTGGATTCAGGTAAAAGGGTCTGGATTTTTCCCCAAGGAGAAATTCTGCATCAGGAGGCCAGACCAATTCAGTTCCGTCCAGGCATCGGATTGT
>NZ_LFRE01000116.1:0-1622 GCF_001077515.1 Acinetobacter sp. VT 511
GTAACAGCAAAGGTCCCAATCATGACGGAGGGCAAATTGTTGAATAGATTGGAAAGCAGAGTGAGCATTAACCCTGACACAGCAATGATGCTGGCATTTCCTCCTTCTATTATAGGTTTCATCCACTGAATGATCGATGCGGTCATGCCTGCGCGGTGAAGACTATCTACAATAACATAAATGCTGAAAGCAAAGAGTAGAATGTGCCAAGGCGTTTGTGTTATCACATCTTTGAGTCCAGTCCGAGTGCGATACCAACGCATAGCGAGCATGAGAATAACACCAGTGATTGCAACTACCTCCATGCGTATACCGACTTGCTCAGCTAGAAAATATCCTGCACGGATAAAGACAACGATACCAATACAGACTCGGAACAACCACCAGTCTACTTTATTCTCGGATTGACAGCTTCAGGCCCTGCGCCTGGTAGTTCGATCCCTGCTCGCCATAGAGGCTGCGTGGCGTTGCGGTCATCCGCTCATAGACGAGACGCGCGACGATCTGGCCATGTTCCAGGATGAACGGCACCTCGCGCGAGCGCACTTCGAGCACGGCGCGCGCGCCGCGTCCGCCGGCTGCCGCATGGCCGAAGCCGGGATCGAAGAAGCCGGCGTAATGGGCGCGGAATTCACCGACCAGCGGATCGAACGGCACCATCTCGGCGGCATAGGCCGGCGGCACCACCACCGCCTCCTTGGAGGCCAGGATATAGAATTCGTCCGGGTCGAGGATCATCTCGCCCTTGCCGCGTGCCTGGATCGGCTCCCAGAAGTCGAGCACGTCGGCGGCCGCCTTCTTGTCGACGTCGATAAGAATATAAGCCTAATATACGAAAGAGGCCCTGCATAATGGTATGCGGGGCCTCTTTCGTATGCACCAGACTCACGGGACAGCAAGTACCTAACGAATCCATCTTCAAAAAAGAGCGGTTACCCTTTCCGAATTATGCCGATTCCCTTGGAATCAACGTGGTCGATAACATGACGGTTTCTTTTGGTGTCCCCGGGCGTTCGATTCGGCGTTGCAAAGCCTCGACCGCGCGCTGTCCAAGTTCCTCTTTGCACAGGTTAACTGTGGTCAGGGGTGGGGAGGACGTAACGGCAGAATGTACGTTGTCGATACCGATGACAAGACAATTTTTAGGTGTGGAGATGCCTATCTCCTGTAGTTTGTGCATCCATTGCAAGGCGATATCATCATTAACACCGATCCAGGATCTGGCGCTGGTACAGCCCAGAATGTCGCAGGACATTTTGAACAGGATCGTTCCATGTATGTATACCAGCAACTTGGCAGCACGTACGCTGACTGGACCATCGTCAAACAGATCCCGAATGAGACGTTATATGCCAGAGCCACCACACTTACGTGGAATAACGCGATGATTGCCATTGCGGCACTTGTATTGGTCATTGTTGCAACCTTGTTCATCTCCATCCGAATCACCGGTCCACTCAAGCAACTCATGCGGTATATGAACCAGATTCAAGCCGGGCGTCTGCATGTGGATATCCATCTATCCAGCCGAGATGAATTTGGGGTGCTCGCTCGTCATTTCCGGGATATGATGGATACGGTAAATAATCTTATTCTGCGGGAATATCGACTCGAAATCGCCA
>NZ_LFRE01000117.1:0-154568 GCF_001077515.1 Acinetobacter sp. VT 511
TGAAGGTTTTCAGGCTGCCAAATACATGCTCAATTCCGATTTTTCTTTTATTGATTTCTTGATTATAGATTTTCAATTCAGGATCTAATTTACAGTGTCTTTTGGCTTTTAATGGTAACAGGCTATTCGGATACAACACATAAATCCCCTGATAGCCTTTATCTGCAAGGATAAAAGCCTTAAAAGGAATCTGGTTTAAATTGCGTTTGAACAACTCGAAATCATGCACTGCACCGCGACTGGTACATAAACTCAGAATTTGCTGAGTTTTGTAGTGAATCATGGCCTGTACTTTAAAGGTATGGGTCTTTTTCTTGCCGCTATAGCTTTTCTTCTGTTTTTTTAGGCCTTTGGATTGGAATTTCCGTGGCATCCACGATCACAACATTCCAGTCGATGCCTTCGCCCTCGGGTAAATCTTTGGGTAAATTAAACAGATTGGACCGAATCAGGCAGTCTTCAACATGACGGACAATTCTTGAGGCTGTGGGCTCTGAAATCCCGTAACTCGTCGCAACGTGAAATAAGGTTCGGTATTCCCGCCAATAGCTCAGACAGAGCAGAACCTGATCCTCCAGGCTTAACTTGGGCGGTCTGCCTTTGGCAGAGACATGCTTCTGCAATTGCTCAACCATCAAATAGAAAGTTGACCATGAGATGCCTGTGTATCGCTTGAACTGAGGATCAGAGAGCTTGTTTGAATCGATGTATTTCATCCGCAGATTATGCACGAATGCCAAGAAATCCGGAGTGCAAATATTAACCAAAAAGAAGATCGTTTTTTGATTTATGAAAGAGATCTATTAGATAATTCTTTAAATTGAATACCGATCCAATTTTTGATAGTTCTATCACCACCACATTTTACAATTTCCTAATCATGAGCAGAAAAGAGATATTACTCAATAACTTTATTTCAAACGATATCGTTTTGGTGCAAATCTGTTCACTCTTGGCGCATAAACATTTGACCAATATTTTTAAGCACTTTTTATTTTAATAAATAACTGTTTTAGATAATTTTATTTATAAAAAATAAGTTGGCACACTTTATGCTTTTATTTATATACAACTATAAATAGAGGAGAACAAAACACTTGATCACTCATTACAAACATCGGTTAACCATTCATGTATAAAAAGAATAGCGAGGACATGAGCAATCTAAATGGAATAAACCGGTGAAATACAAAACTTATTTTTGCTTTAGAACAAGCCCCATTTCAATGTTATGGGGCTTTTTTTCGCCCTTTTATATAAGTTTATTCACTTCATCCAAATAACTAAAAACTGGCACGCTTTCTGCATTTTCCTAAGTAATACGAAATTTTGGTTTTGTAATATCCACAGGAGATGCACATGAACAATCCGACATCAAATAAAAAAATGCATCCATGGCTTCACTTTCTGGTTGAGCTGCTCAGCGTACGCGCAGGCTTTCACATTAAACAGTCTTCCCAATACCAACCCAAGGATCAACATCGTGCCTAAACAAAAATTGGCACGGATCAGTATTACCGTGCCAGAAACCACGCTACATGCAATGGATCAAAAAATTGTCGAGCAGCACTATGAAAGCCGCTCGCAGGCCATAGTCGACATGATTAACCGCCACCTGATTGATGATCTGGTGATTCGCGATGAAGTCATGGTTGGCACACTTACCTTGCTCTATGACGTCAGTCTGAAACCGCTGCGCAGTCAACTGGTCGATCTGCAACAGCAGTATCTGGCACAAGTGATCAATTCACTGCATATCCAGCTGGATGATGAAAAAATTCTGCAAGTCATGCTGATGCAGGGCGCGAGCAGTGACCTGAAAGAAATAAGCGAACAATTTATTGCACTGAAAGGCGTGATTAAAGGGCATCTCGAACTGATGGATGCCGTCATGCCACCCATTCCACAAAATACCGAACACACTTAAGGAGAACAGCTGTGCACAACTTATGGACTGTACAGGACTGGCAACACGCCTACCAGAATAACAATATCCAGCTTAGTGACCTGATTGAGTATGTTGCCGGATTGAATAATGACGATCATGCCTGGATTTCAATTGCAACAGCAGCACAATTACAGGCACAAATTGATGCATTGACTGGCGCAGATAGTGCAAGCTTGCCACTTTATGGGGTGCCATTTGCAGTCAAAGACAATATTGATGTTGCAGGGTTCTATACCACAGCAGCATGTAAAGAGGCAGCTTATCTGGCGACTTCCGATGCAACAGCAGTAGCCAAATTAAAAGCTGCCGGCGCGATTGTCGTGGGTAAAACCAATCTAGATCAGTTTGCGACGGGTCTGGTCGGTGTGCGTTCCCCATACGGCGCCGTGAAGAACAGCTTTAATCCTGAATATATCAGTGGTGGTTCGAGTTCAGGTTCCAGTGTAGTGGTAGCCAATGGATTAGTGCCATTCAGTCTGGGTACAGATACTGCAGGTTCAGGACGTATACCAGCAGGGCACAATAATATTGTCGGACTCAAACCGACCAAAGGCTGGTTCTCGACTACTGGCCTGATTCCGGCTTGTCGCACCATCGATGTAATTTCGATTTTTGCCTTAACGGTGGATGATGCCTGGCAGGTGGCGCAAGTCATGCAGGGCTATGATGCCAGCGATGAGTATTCCAGAACGCATCCTCAAAATGTACCGAGCCAATTTTCAAAAGGGAAAATTGCCATTCCGGATACACTGGAATTTTATGGCGATGCTGAAACTGAAAAAGCGTTTAATCTGGCGATCGCACGTGTACAAAGCTTGGGTTATACGGTTGAGCCGATTAATTTTGCTCCATTTCAACAACTGGCGACTGCACTTTACAATCGCTCTTGGGTGGCTGAACGTACCAGTGCCGTGGAAAAAATGGTGCAACGTGAGCAGACCCATCCGGTAATTGGCCAGATTATTGCGCAGGCAGACCGGTTCAGTGCGGTCGATGCCATGCAGGATGAATATGAACGTGCTCAATTGGCCAGAAAAATTAATGTGGCACTTGAATCATTTGATGCCTTGATGGTGCCTACTGCACCCACCATTTATCGCATTGCAGATGTAGAAGCGGATCCTCTGGTGAAAAACAGCCATATGGGCGCTTATACCAATTTTGTCAATTTTGCCGATCTGTCGGCTTTGGCATTACCAAATAGTATTCGTGCCGATGGTCTTCCAACGGGTGTGACCTTTATTGCGCCAGCCTGGATGGATGAAGCACTGGCCAAATTCGGGCAAAAATGGCAGCAATCGAGCCAGTTAAAGCTAGGCACCTCTGAACTTAGCTATGAAAAAACAACTGAAATCTCATCGGGGCACAGCGTCAAACTGGCTGTCGTCGGAGCACATCTGACCGGTATGCCTCTGAATTTTCAGCTGACCACACGCAGTGGCACCCTGATCAAGCAGACCCGGACTGCTTCGCATTACAAACTCTATGCTTTAAAAAATACGACACCGCCAAAACCTGGCCTGCAATACAACGCGAAAGGTTTTTCAATTGAAGTAGAGGTCTGGGACATTCCGCGTGCACTGTTCGGAGACATTGTTGCAGAAGTGCCGGCACCTTTGGGGATCGGTAATGTCCAGCTGATTGATGGTACTTGGGTCAAAGGCTTTATCTGTGAAGGCTATGCACTTGAAGATGCAACAGATATCAGTCATTTCGGTGGCTGGCGCGAATTTATAAAATCTAAACAACTTTCAAATACCAAATTTAAATGTGAATGCATAGGGGAAGTCGCAAAATGATCAAAAAAGCACTGATGTCCGTTTCCGTACTGTCTGCAATCCTTTTAAGCGGTTGTGACAATACCGCTAAAGTACCTGAACCAAATGCCAAGGCAGAAGGGAGTTTGACTACTCAGCCCATCCGGATTGGTTATAGTGACTGGCCGGGATTTGTGGCCTGGCAGGTGGCGATTGAAAAAGGCTGGCTGAAAGATGCCGGAGTTAATGCCGATTTTAAATGGTTTGACTATTCTGCTTCACTTTCAGCTTTTGCTGCCAACCAGCTGGATGCAGTCATGGTCACCAATGGTGATAATCTGGTCACTGGCTCTGGCGGGACCAAAGGCGTGATGATCATGGCGACCGATTATTCGGCCGGGAATGATGTAATTATTGCCAAGAATGGTATTAATTCGATTCAGGATCTGCGCGGTAAAACAGTTGCGACTGAAAAAGGCCTCGTCGATCACTTGTTACTGTCCACTGCACTGGATGATGCCAAAATTGGCATGAATGAGGTCAAACTGGTCAATACCATGACCAATGAATTGCCACAGGTGTTTGCCACTCCTGATATTGATGCGATTGCAGTATGGCAGCCAGTGGCAAATCAGGCTCTATCTGCAGTGGCCGGTTCAAAAATCATTTTCACCTCTAAAGACAAGCCGGGATTAATCTACGATACCTTGACCGTGAATCCTGCCCATCTGGAAGCCAATAAAGAGCAATGGAAAAAGGTGATTCAGGTCTGGGATAAAACCGTCAAATACATCAATGATCCGGCGACTCGTGAAGATGCCGCACAGATCATGTCTAAACGTGTCGGGGTCGATGCGAAAACCTATATGCAGTTCATTGATGGCACGCATTTACTTGATCTGGCCGCCAACAAGAAAGTCTTTACCAAAGGTGATGGTTTCGACTCGATCTATGGCTCCAGCTACCATGTGAACAAGTTCAATGTGGCCAACGGCATTTATACGACTGAAATGAATGTGGATGGCGTGATTGTTCCAACGCTGGTACAAGAGCTGCAATAAAGCCTGATCTCGTGCTTAAAAAATCCCCGGTCTGGGGATTTTTTATTGGTCAGATGAGTATTAAAAAATTAAAGCTGCGTACTTTTGGAAAAGACATTGATAAAAATAATGCCAATGATCATAAACGTCAGACCGATCAGCGCGGGAAGATCCAGTTGCTGTTTAAATACCAAGAGGCCAACCGTTGAAATCAGGATAATGCCGGCACCAGACCAGATTGCATAGGCAATGCCCATCGGAATGGTTTTCATGGTCAGTGACAGGAAAAACAGGGCAACGGCATAACCGGCAATGGTGGCAAGTGAAGGCCAGAGCACGCTAAAACCATTGGAAGCTTTCAATGCAGAAGTTGCAATGACTTCTGCAATAATGGCAATTGAAAGATATAAAAAAGACATATTTCTCCCTATAACACCCGTGCTGCATGCTGCATCAGGTGATCCTGTTCTGACTTCAGCCAGCTTTTAGCTTGTGTAGTCGTGGGGGTTGCATATTGAAACTGGTAATCCGGCTGGTATATATCCAGCTCAAAAATCAGGTCAATGTTGCGACCATCTAAAATGACATGCTGAACCAGACTGCTTTCATTGAGAACTTCAAAATTTTCCAGCTTAAAGGCTTTGCCTGTTTCGCTTGTGCGGGTGCTGTAAGTTTTAGCTTGGCCATCAGTCCCGATAGAAACTTCAAAACTTTCTACCAAGGCGAACACGGTCGGATTGACTGCTTTCAAATCCATTTGAGCGACTGCACTTTGCACTTCAGGCAAACGCGTCAGGGCATAAGCAATATGATCAGCGCAAATAATCAGGCCACCATCCATTTCCAGTGTCTGACCCGATTGAACATCAAATGCAGACTGAAGCCTCAGGCCTAAAAATAAACCGTGCTGTACCTGCTGGCGCCAGTCTTCGACATAGACATTGCTTGGAGAAAATTCCAGTATGCAGTTGCCAATCGCATGTAGCTTGGCTGGTTCCGGCCACTGCACATGATTCTGATAATTGGCGTAGTCTTTCACTTCCCAGGACAAGAGTTGGCTAGCGCTATCCCAAAGCGTATTGCCAATCCAGCCTTGGCGTTGCTGAACAGCAGTTCCCGTCTGGCTTTTTAGACGCAGATCAATGGTAAAACTGCGTGATTGGAACCAGTACACGATGGTATTTTCATCGGTCAGACCATTATAAAAACTGATACTTTTACGCCGGAAAGCACCGTATAAAAAACCCGGAATAATCTCTGGCTGAGGGATAGTAGGCTTTAAAGTTTTAATCACTTCAAACAGATTCATGATGCTGTCTCCACCTGTTCTTCAAGTCCAAAAGAGGAAAGTGGTACAGCATTTTTTAAGATCAGTTCACCGCTAGCAACGCGCTGTTTTAAATATTGAAAGGTCTGAGCGGTCTGATTAAACAGATGTTCACCTCCAATCAGGGCAGAATATTTGGAATTTTCAGTATGAATAACCGGTTCAATCACGGTGTCATAATTGCAGGCGCAAAACAGCGGAAACGAATAACGTTCTTCCGAGACCTTTTTCACGCGGTGCTTGGTGGCGAGATATTTACCATTTGACAGAATTTCCATCATGTCACCGATATTCATCACCAGTGTATTTTCAATCAGTGGAATGTCGATCCATTCACCGGCTTTATTCAAAACCTGTAAGCCGGGTGCGGTGGGTAACAGCAAGGTAAAGCATTCGTAATCGGTATGTGCGCCAATGCCTTCGGCATCTTTCACTTCCGGATTATAGGGATAATGAATCAAGCGTAGCTGACTTGGTGCATCAGTAATTTTGCTTGCGAAAAAGTCCTCGCGAACGCCCAATGCCAGTGCAAAGGCAGAAAAAATCTGCTGGCTGATTTCACGCAGATGACTATAGTATTGGCTGACAATAAACTTGAAATCCGGATGGTCTGGCCATAAGGTTGGCCCCAGTAAAGGACAGTCTTTTCTTACCCCCTGATAATCATAATTGACATCATAGGCTTCTTTTAAATCATAACTGTTGCCGGCAAACTGTTCTTCGCCAATCGGCACATAGCCACTATGGTTTTTTGATTTGCCAATATAGTGCTGCATTTTGGTGTCCAGATCCTGAGAAAAATAGGACTGGGCCATTTCAATCAGGGTTTTAGCGTAGTCAAAATTAAACTGGCTACCTTGCAGATAGAGAAATCCAACTTCTTTACAGGCATGATCCAGAGCATTTGCTACTTCTACACGATCGGCTAAATCCGGACTTTGCAATTTTGAAATATCAACCAGTGGGAGTACATATTGCGCTTGCATGACAATCACCTCTTATGTTGGTCGTCCAACACAGCGATTAAAACCTTCGGGTCGTCCCAAAGGCATTTTGAACAAGATTATTTATTGCTGCTGACCTTGGTCATACGCGGAATAACCGGCAGTTCTGCCAGTGCCGGATCCAGTTCATCTTCTTCAGCATGCACCAGATAATCGACACGTTGTCTTAACTGTTTAAATTCAGGACTAAGTATGACGTCTGGATGGCGTGGACGAGGTAGATCAACTTCAATAATTTCCTTGATTTCACCCGGATTGGCTTTCAGTGCTACAATCCGGTCGGCCAAAAGAATGGCTTCATCCATATCGTGAGTCACAAAAATGATGGTGATATCAATGTTTTGCCACAGGTCCATCAGGTGACGTTGCATTTTTTGCCGGGTATGCGGATCAAGTGCACCAAAAGGTTCATCCATCAGCAGGATTTTCGGTTCATTGACTAAAGCCCGGGCAATCGCGACACGCTGTTTCATCCCGCCAGACAGCTCATGCGGATACTGGTTTTCATACTTTTCCAGACCAATAATATTGATCCATTCACGTGCCTGTGCTTCAGCCGCTGCACTACTTTGGCCTTTCATGCGCGGACCAAACATGACATTTTCCTTGACGGTTTTCCATGGAAACAGGGTATAGCCCTGAAACACCATGCCACGCTCCGGACTTGGGCCGGTAATCGGCTGGCCATCCACCAGAATCTCACCACTGCTATAAGGATCCAGTCCGGCGACTACACGGCTAAAGGTTGACTTGCCGCAACCGGAAGGCCCAATCACACAGATGAACTCACGCTTATGAATTTTCAAATCTAGAGCATTTAAAACCGTACGTTCAGTTTTGCCATGACTGAATTTTTGTGTCAGTTGCTTCGCTTCCAGAATCACCGGACGGCTATAAATCTTGTCAAAGTATTCGCGGGTATTAAATTCAGTGTTTTGCATCAGTTAGCTCCCGGTTTCCATTTAAATAAGCGTTGTCCCAATTTCATCAAGATCACATCACAAAGCAGACCAATCACACCGATAATCAGGATCGCGGCAAAGACATTATCAAAGTTCTGATAGCGGGCTTGCTGGGTAATAAACCAGGTAATTCCGGAGGTACTGCCGATCAATTCAGCCACGATTAAGTAAGTCCATGCCCAACCCAGCAGTACTCGCAGATTGCGGTAAATTTCAGGCAGGGCTGCAGGAATCACCACATGTAACAGACTTTTGAGTTTATTGGTGCCTAGGGTAAAACCGGCTTCAATCAGGCTGCGATCCACCAGACGTGTGGTATTGGCAATGATCAGGATTTGCTGGAACAGGGTTCCAATCACAATGATGGCAATTTTTGGTGCATCATTAATGCCCAGAATTGCCACTGCCAGTGCACCAAAGGCCGGAGCAGGCAGATAACGGAAAAATTCAACAAAGGGCTCGGTCAGCTGGGAAATTTTATTGGAGAATCCACATAAAATACCCAGTGGAATACCGACCAGGGAAGAAATAAAGAACGCAGTAAACACCAGTTTGATACTGTGCCACAGACTTTCATGAAACCAGGGCGCATTGGCCTGAGCCGGCTCCGTGGTAAAAGCTGTGACCAAAGCAATGGCAACTTCATGAGGTGCAGGCAGATAAATCGGATTCACCAGAATACCTTGCGGTGGGGCAAGACCCAGATCTACCGCAGACTGGGCAGCAGAAAAAAACAGGTTTTTATCAATACGACTATCCACCTGTAAATAGGCAACACTACCTGAATCCGTAATCTGGACTTGTGGATGCCAGATAAATGGCAAATAGCTGACTGCACACCAGATGAGAATTGGTATTAAAAACGACCCCAAGCCAAACAGTAACTTATTTCTTTGACTGGGTTCACGTGCAACGTAACTCATAGTGTTGCCCCTCAATATTATAAATTTTATAAAACGTAATACTGACTAAGCAAAATGGATGCCACGATTAACTAAAATCTTCAATTTGATAAAAGAATCTGATATTCAAAAATCATTAAAAAATAAAGTTTTTGACTTACTTAAATTAACCTTCTGGTTACGTATAAAAACATAAAACATAGCATTTCAGTCTTTATTGGTTATTTTTTGATCCAAACTATTTCATATCTTTACATTGGTTTAATTTAGTTTTGTTTTTCTTTAAGGTATTGCTCACTTCTTAACTCATTGAATTATAAAAGGGGAGCAATGCTAGAATTTAAAAATCAAATCGTACACGGTGCAATTTTCGATATGGATGGAACCATGTTTGATACCGAACGCTTGCGCTTTCAAACCTTGCAACAAGCTTCACGTGAGCTGATTGGCATTGAATTTTCTGAAAGTTATTTAATGCAGTGTTTGGGCCTTAGTGCTCGTAGTGCAGAGCAATTGGCTAAAGAGCGTTATGGAGAAGATGTACCTTATGCCGAGATTCGTCAACGTGCCGATGTGCTGGAACTGGAGCACGTGCGTCAATACGGCGTTCCGATTAAAAAAGGTTTATTACAAGTGCTGGAACGCCTGCGCAAAGCTGGTCTGAAAATGGCGGTAGCCACCTCAAGCCGACGTGCGATCGCAGAAGAATATTTAATCAATGCCAATGTCTATAAGTTTTTTGATGTACTGGTCTGTGGCGATGAGATTAAACAGGGGAAACCTCATCCGGAAATTTTTATCAGTGCAGCCGAAAAAATCAATTTAAGTCCGGCCCAGTGCCTGATGTTTGAAGATTCTGAAAATGGTCTGCGCTCTGCCTATGATGCAGGCGGGATGACGGTGCTTTTCAAAGACATCAAAACACCGAATGAATCGATGCTGGCACAAGCCCAGTATTATTATGAAACGGTCGAAGATTTCTTGACGGAATTAAACCAGTTTGTGCCCGTTCTGGACATGCCAGAACTACAGACGGCTTTTCCGCAAACACTGAATCAGTTGACGGTCGGGATACACGGTTTTGGTGCAATTGGGGGCGGTTATCTGGCTCAGGTATTATCACACTGGGATGGATACACTCGTCCGCGCAAAATAATTGCTTCGACACGTAATCCGCTGTATCAATCAAGCGTCAATGCTTTTGGTACTTATTGTATCCGCTATGGACAGAATTCGTTTGATCAGCGTATTGAAAATATGAGCGTGATTGATGCACATGATCTGGAACAGATGCAGAACATGTATATTGAATCCAGTCTGGTTGCCATTTGCGTACCTGAGGAAGCACTGGTTTCTGAAGCGGAGGTCATTGCACAAGGTTTATACGCACGTTATCTGACTTATGAGCAGCAGGATCAACCACTGACAGTGCTCATTATCCTGAATAAAATCGGTGCTAAACAGAAGGTGATACAGCAGATTCTGAACAGTCTGCGACGGATTACCGATGAACAGACTGCACAGAAGATTATGGATCAGCATTACTTCTGTGACACCGTGGTCAACCGTATGGTGTCCAAGCTATCAGACCAGAAACTGTATCGTCAGTTGCGCATTAAATACAACATGTTCAAGCAGTACCAGCTAGATGAAGATCTGTCCACCGTTGATCTGGATGATTCAACCGCATTGAATGCCGAGCAGGAACATCAGGCAGGTCTATATATAGAAGACCTGCGCCGTAACTTCCAGCCGAGTCATATCCTGCATTCGATGGATCTGATTCTGTTTAATGCTGAAACGGATATGCCGATTTATGTAGAAAATAACAGTCCCTTACTGGCGAAAATGCGGCAGATGATTCTGGTGGATGATATTGCCAATATCCAGGTGATTAAAAACCGCTTATGGAATGGCGTACATGCGATGATGGCCTGGTATGCCAGCCTGCGTGGACATCCGACTATTGGGATTGCCATGTCAGATCAGGCAGTCAGAAAATTTATGCACCAGTCCTTAGCTCAAGTGAAACATAGTCTATGTTACCAGATTCCAAAACATGCCTCAGATCTGGAACGTCTGGCTCAAAGCTTTAGTGAATCTTGTGCCCATGCTTATCAGGACCCATGCGCACGTGTAGGTCGTGAACCCCTCAGAAAACTTGAGCACAATGAGCGGGTGATGGGCTCGTTGGCGACCTTGCTCAAATATAGCTTGCCTTTTGATGTGGTTTTAAAAGGAGCAGTGCTCGGTTATGTCTATGCTCTGGAGCAGGGCGAATGCGAGCAGCAGGAACTTTTAATGCATTTGCAGATCCAATTAAGACATATGGCATTAGAACCGCAGCTCTATGAGATGTTGTATGACGAAATGGCACAATTCATCAATCAGATCATTGCTGGAAAACTGTCCTTGCAGAAATTTATGCAACTGAATTTACAACAGGCATTCAGCTAAATAAAGTATTAAATTAAAAAGACCCAAAATTTTTCTGGGTCTTTTTTATGAGAATAGATAATGTTTTAAACAGCGGTTGCTTCTTGCTGATAAATACAGGATTGCGCAATCTGTTTTTTCTCGGCTGCGGTCATTTCAATATTTTCCCATTTTTCCATTTGCTGCAAGAGCCAGCTAAAATCTTCCAGTTTGGGTTGGGCACTTTCACCATGCATATTACGGATAATTGTCTGAATCTTATGGAAGTCATAAACATGCTGATGATCAGAACATTCAAACTGGATAATCTTATAATCGACCAGCATCTCCCAGACTTCAGACAGGTCAGTTCTCTGTTGCAAATCGGCCTGGGCTTTCTGAATCGCAGTCACTAAAGCTTTTAAGGTCAGTGGATGTTGTTCTGCCCACTCCTGACAGACTGCTAGTACTTTGTCTGCCACTGCAGGAATAATATTTGGGCTGGAGGCCACAATAAAACTATGACCTTCAATCTGTGCCTGTATATTCCACGGCTCACCCACACAAAAGCCATCAAAGACATGTTGGGCAATACCTTTCACCATCGAGGGCGGTGGCGAGGTTAGCATATGAAAGTTTTTAGCCAAATCTGGATCGGTCAATGCCAGCCATTCACGTAAACAGAAATGATGGATTGAATATTTATATACATGCGCCAGATTCACACGTTTATTTTCTTTCAGGGCTTGCACGACTTTTTGCGAACTGGTTTTTTCATCGACATCCGGATGTAAATCCAGCGCATAGCAAAGATCCTGGCGCAGACTTATAAAGGCCTGATTAATACTGAGCACCAAAGGCGTTTGCAGATTGGCTTTCAGTTGATCCTGACCAAGTGCCGCGGCTGGCAACATCGCAGACAGGCAGTGCGCGACATCAAGGAAACCATAAGCCAGACGGTCACGCAGACTGGCCCATGAAGCTTCCCGGATCAAGTTCACATTTAAACCTTGTTCCTGAAAATAACCCTGTTTTTCCGCCCATAAGATTGCGACACAATCGAGCAAAGGAATAAAGCCGATATTAATTTCATGCTGTTCCAGTTCAGACATTTTCTTCTCCTTATTTGCCCGATAACAGTTTTTGTGCATCCAGCAGACGCCTTGCCATTTCACCCAAAGTTATGCGGTGACTCATGGCATTTTTTCGCAGCAGAGCAAAAGCCTGTTCTTCGCTCATGGAATGCAGTTGAATCAGCAAGGATTTAGCTTTGTCGATGTCACGGCGGTCTGCCAGCTTATCTTGGGTTTCCTTGAGATCATTCAGCAGTTTTTTATGCTTATGGAATTGCTCAATGGAAATCTCCATGATGCTATTCAGCTTGCTCGGATCGATACCATCAACAATATACGCCGTCACACCGGCATCAATCGCGCTTTTGATGGTGTCCTTATTGGAGTTCTGGGTAAAAAGAACCGTAGGTAATTCATACTGGCTCACGCAACTTTCGATAATGTCTCGATGCGGGTGATCCATATTCAATAGAATGACATCTGCCTGCAGATTCTTGACATGCGCCATACTCAGATCGTGGACGATCAGGCAGGCAACGACGATAAAATCATGCGCAGTCAATGAATCCTGAATAAATTCAGCACGCTCGGCATTGTCATCAATGAGTGCAATTTTAAGTTTTGGCATATTACAGCTTTATTTTGATCCAATGATCGGTACATCTTGAACGGATTTATATGCAATTTTTGCGCCATTCTTATGCAATGTTAAATAGGGGTTTCTGTATTTTTATGATTCCTTTTTGTGCAAAAGCTTTGAAACAGTGCAATTCCATCAATGTCGTAGGGGATTGCACTGCCTATAAATAAGTTGGGCTAGCGCTTTATCCTTAAAAAATAAGTAAAAAAGCCTTTTTTTATAAAATTGGCATAGATCCTGCTAAGTATTTAACAAGATAAGAGTATTGAGTCAAAGGCGACTTATACCTGAAAATTTAGACGGCCAATGACGTCCGTTCTGTTCGATTCTGACCTGCCAAAGCCACAGGCCAGGATATTTATAACGTTCAGTTCTGGAGGAAGATGGTCATGTCTTCAAATTTACAAGCTCAAAAAGCAACAAAAATAAGTCTATTCAGTTTTTCCAGCGCAGCGATGCGTGCCTTCCACATGAGCTGGCTGGCATTCTTTGTCTGTTTCTTCGCCTGGTTTGCCTGTGCGCCGCTGATGCCGGTCATTGCGGGTGAATTCAATCTGACCAAAGCACAAATCGCCAATATCAATATTGCTGCAGTTGCTATCACTATTCTGGTTCGTCTGATTGTGGGGCCTTTATGTGACAAATACGGTCCACGTAAAACCTATTCTGCATTACTGATCATCGGCAGTATTCCTGTCTTTGGTGTCGCAGCTTCTAATAGCTACGAATCCTTCCTGTTCTTCCGCTTATTGATTGGTGCCATTGGTGCCAGCTTCGTGATTACCCAATATCACACCAGCATTATGTTTGCACCAAATGTCGTAGGTACGGCAAATGCGACAACTGCAGGCTGGGGCAATGCAGGTGGTGGCGCCACGCAGGTATTGATGCCATTAATGCTGGCTGCCCTGGTGATGTTCGGTGTTGAACAGGCAATGGGCTGGAGAATTGCACTGATTGTGCCAGGCGTGATGATGGTGATAGTAGGCTTCCTGTACTGGAAACTGACTCAAGACTGTCCTCAAGGCAACTTTAGTGAATTACGTGCCCAAGGCGTCAGTGTCGGCAGCGATAAAAAAGGTGGCATGGCGATTCTGATGCATGCAGCGAAAAACTACCGTGTGTGGATCCTGTTTGGTGCCTATGCTGCCTGTTTCGGTATCGAAATCTTCATTCATAACATTGTTGCAATGTACTACGTAGAAAACTTCGAGTTTGGCCTGAAAGAAGCGGGTATGGCTGCGGGGATCTTTGGTTTGCTGGCGTTATTTGCACGCGCCTTGGGTGGCATCGTATCTGACAGAGTCGCACTAAGCAAAGGCCTGGATGGCCGTACCAAAGTATTGTTCCTGATGATCCTGCTGGAAGGTGTGTTCCTGGTAGTGTTCTCACAAATGAACAGTGCAATGCTGGCAATCCTGACCATGACGGTATTTGCCCTATTTACCCACATGGCCTGCGGTGCGACCTATGCGCTGGTGCCATTTATTGATCGTGATGCACTGGGTGGCGTGGCGGGCATTATCGGTGCAGGCGGTAACGTAGGCGCAGTTGCAGCAGGCTTCTTATTAAAAGGCATGCTGGATATCCAGACCACATTAATGGTGCTGGGTGGGCTGGTAGTGATTGCTGCGAGCTGTGTACTAATGATCCGCTTCTCGGTTGAGCATAAGGAAAAAGAGCAGCGTCTGTTTGAACAGGCGATCCAGGATCGCAACCTTGCTGAAGCGCAAAATTAATACCAGATATTTTAAAATTAGTAGGAAGTAAACATATGAAAATTATTATGATTGGTCATGGCATGGTGGGCCACAAATTTATCGAATCTGTACTTGAACAGGCGGGCGATGAGGTTGAAATCACTATTCTGGCTGAAGAACCACGTTTGGCATATGACCGTGTTCATTTAACTGAATATTTCAGTGGAAAATCAGCAAAAGATTTGACCCTTTGCCGTAGCGACTTTGCGGATGCATATGGGATCGACCTGCGCTTGGGCACTAAAGCAGTTTCAATCAATCAGCATACTCGTACTGTGACTACCCAGCATGGTGAAGAGTTAACTTATGACAAGCTGATTCTGGCAACGGGTTCCTATGCTTTTGTTCCGCCAATCCCGGGGAATGACCGTGAAAATTGTTTTGTTTACCGTACGATTGAAGACCTGGATGCCATTCGTGCAGCGAGTTTAAATGCAAAAACTGGTGTGGTAATCGGTGGTGGTCTGTTGGGTCTGGAAGCAGCCAAAGCCCTGCGTGATCTAAATCTGGAAACACATGTGGTTGAATTTGCACCACGTCTGATGGCAGTCCAGATTGATGATCTTGGCGGAAAAGTTTTACGCTCAAAAATTGAAAATCTGGGTGTTAAAGTTCATACCCAAAAAGCAACCTCATCTATTGAAGACGGTGCCAATGCCAAACATGTGATGAAGTTTGGTGATGGTGCGGAACTGGAAACCGATATTATCCTGTTCTCTGCAGGGATTCGTCCACGTGATGAATTGGCACGTCAAAGCGGGCTGGCCATTGGTGAACGTGGCGGAATCATGATCAATGATTACTGTCAGACTTCTCATCCAGATATTTACGCGATTGGTGAATGTGCACTCTGGAATAACAAGATTTTTGGTCTGGTGGCTCCAGGCTATGACATGGCACGTATCGCTGCAAAGCATGTGCTGCAAGAAGAATGTGCAGCATTTGCTGGTGCAGACATGAGCACCAAGCTGAAACTGATGGGTGTAGATGTTGCTTCGGTGGGTGATGCACATGCCATGACACCAGGTTCACTGAGCTACTTCTACGCCGATGAAGCGGCTCAAGTCTATAAGAAAATCGTGGTCAATGCCGAAAAGACCAAACTGTTGGGTGCAGTACTGGTCGGTTGTGCCAAAGAATATAACGACCTGCTGCAAATGATGCTGAATGGGCTGGCTGTACCTGAGAATCCTGAAAGCCTGATTATGCCGGGCTTTGATCAGGCGACTGCTAAAGCAGGCGGTAGTGGTGTGGATCTACTTCCAGACAGTGCAACCATCTGTTCATGTAATAACGTGTCTAAAGCAGATATCTGCTCTGCGATTGCTGATGGTTCAACTTCACTCGGCGCTCTGAAAAAATGCACCAAAGCAGCAACCGCCTGTGGTGGCTGTGCGCCACTCGTCACTCAAGTATTGAAGTCCGAGTTGCAACGCCAAGGTGTAACGGTGAATAACCATTTGTGTGAACATTTTGCTTACTCACGTCAAGAGCTGTATCACCTGGTTCGGGTTAATGAAATCAAAACGTTTGATGACCTGATTCATCAACATGGACATGGGCTGGGTTGTGACATCTGTAAACCGACAGTAGCGAACATTCTCGCATCTTGCTGGAATGATTTCGTCTTGAAACCAAGCCATGCTGGCTTGCAAGACAGTAATGACTACTACCTGGGCAATATCCAGAAAGATGGTTCTTACTCAGTCGTGCCACGTATGGCGGGTGGTGAAGTTACGCCTGATGGCCTGATTGCGATTGGTCAGATTGCTAAAGAATATGGCCTATATACCAAACTGACAGGCGGTCAACGTGTCGATATGTTTGGTGCACAAGTGCATCAATTGCCGGAAATCTGGGAAAAACTGATCAATGCCGGTTTTGAATCGGGTCATGCTTACGGTAAATCCTTACGTACCGTGAAATCTTGTGTCGGTAGCACCTGGTGCCGTTATGGCGTAGATGACTCGGTTGGCTTGGCGATCTTCCTGGAAAACCGTTATAAAGGCCTGCGTTCTCCACACAAACTGAAAATGGCTGTGTCTGGGTGTACCCGTGAATGTGCCGAAGCACAAAGCAAAGACGTGGGCGTGATTGCCACTGAAAAAGGCTGGAACCTATATGTTTGCGGTAACGGCGGTATGAAACCACGCCACGCGGAACTACTGGCATCTGACCTGGATACTCAAACCCTGATCCGCTATATCGACCGTTTCTTCATGTTCTATATCCAGACTGCAGATCGTTTGCAACGTACTTCGGTATGGCGTGACAACCTTGAAGGTGGCCTGGATTATCTGAAAGATGTCATCGTGAATGACTCGCTTGGTCTGGCCGCTGAATTGGAACAGCGTATGCAGCATGTGGTGGGTACTTATCAGGACGAATGGCGTACTGCGATTGAAGATCCTGAAGTACGTAAGCGCTTTAAAACCTTTATTAATGCCAAAGCTGAATTGCAGAATGATCCTCATGTTCAATTTACTGAAGTACGCGGCCAGATCCGTCCGAAAACTGAAGCTGAACGTGATATCACACGTATCCCAGTAGTTGAAGCCTGATTCAAAGCATAAGGAAGAAAGAAGATGACCATTTTAAAAGATATGAATGAACTGAATTGGGTCGAAGTGTGTGCACTGGATGACATTACCCCAAATACTGGCGTAGCGGCATTGGTGGAAGATCAGCAAATTGCTTTGTTCCGTGTAGGTCATGAAAAGCGTGTTTATGCCTTAAGTAACCAGGATCCATTTAGTAAAGCATTTGTAATTTCACGCGGGATTCTGGGTGATCTGCAAGGGGAACGCGTCGTCGCTTCACCGATTTACAAGCAGCATTTCAGTCTGGCAACCGGACGCTGTCTGGAAGATAAAGACCAAAAGCTGCTGGTATTTCCGAGCAAGATTGAAAATGGCAAAGTCTGGATCAGTCCGACCCCTCAAAAAACCTATATCACCAATAATGGCACTGCTCAGGAAAAGATGAAGCTGGTTTTGGTGGGTAATGGCCTGGCTGGTATGCGTTGTTTGGAAGACCTGCTGGATATGGCACCTGACCGTTATGAAATTACTGTGATTGGTGAAGAACCGTGGGGTAACTACAACCGTATTATGCTATCACCAGTACTTTCGGGTGAGAAAACCATTGATGATATCATGCTGCATCCACATGCCTGGTATGCTGACAAAGGCATCCGTCTGATTGCCGGTGATCCGGCGGTTCGCATCGACCGTCCTCGTAAACACGTATATACCGAAAAGGGCGAAGTGATCAGTTATGACCGCCTGATTCTGGCGACTGGTTCCAAACCATTTGTTCCACCAATTCCAGGGAGTGACTTAACAGGTGTACTGAGCTTCCGCGACATTTATGACGTCAACAACATGCTGAACTACTGCAAAACCCGAAAAAATGCCGTAGTCATTGGCGGAGGACTTTTAGGTCTGGAAGCAGCGTATGGACTAAAACAGCAAGGCATGAATGTCACAGTATTGCATCTGATGGATCGCATTATGGATCGTCAGCTGGACAGCAAAGCCAGCCAGATGCTGAAAAAGTCAATCGAAGCCAAAGGCATCCGGATTATCACCGAAGCCAATACTGAATGCCTGATGGGTGAAGAGGGTCATGTGACTCAAGTCAAACTCAAAGACGGGACTGTGCTGGATGGTGATCTGGTGGTGTTTGCCGTGGGGATCCGTCCAAACATGGCTTTAGCACAAAGCGCAGGTTTACGTTGTAACCGTGGTGTATTAGTGAATGACACCATGCAGACTTTCGACCCAAGTATTTATGCGGTGGGTGAATGTATCGAGCACCGTGGTCAAACCTTTGGTCTGGTTGAACCACTTTGGGGCCAAGCGTTCATTTGTGCATCACACCTAGCTGAGCATGGAAGCTTGACCTTTAAAGCGCCAACCGTTCCGACTCAACTGAAAGTGAGTGGTTGTGATGTGTTCTCGGCAGGTGACTTCGAGCCAAAAGAGGATTTTGAAGATATCGTGCTAAATGATGAGAAACGTCAGATCTATAAACGCATTATTATTCAAAAAGATAGAGTCATTGGTGCCGTGCTGTTTGGTGATACTGAGGATGGTGCCTGGTATGCCGAGCTAATTGCAGATCAAACCCCAATTGCAACGATTCGTAACAAGCTGCTTTTTGGTCGGGATTTTGCATTAAAGAAAGCAGGGTAATTAGATCTCTGTAATTAGTACTTCATAAGAAGGATGTCATAGCCTCAAATGGAGTGCTAAAGCAACCGTTTACGTGTAGGCATTCCCTTACTTTTGAAAGATCAAAAGTAACAAAAATCTTGGATTCCCATACATTACGTCCTGTAATGATGGGTATCGGTGGCATCCATGCCACCTCACGATAGTGAATGCTTACATGAATTTCATATTTCAAATAAAGCCAAGATAAAAATCGGAATTACGTGAATTTAGATAATTTAGGAGCACAGCAGCAATGAATAGTATCCCAGTGGTGGAACTGCATAGCTCCACAGAATTAAAAACTAAAACCACACAGACCACATGCCCATATTGCGGCGTGGGTTGTGGTGTGGCTGCACATGTGACGTCGACATTATCCGGAACTAAAGTGACTGTCGAAGGTGATGTCAAACATCCTTCCAATTTCGGCAAGTTATGTATCAAAGGCAGTAATCTGGCCGATACTTTAGGCTTGGAAACCCGTTTATTGCATCCAATGTTAGGCCGTAAAGACCAGCGTGAAGTTACTGATTGGGATACTGCAACTTCAACGATTGCCCATAAATTCCAGCAATACATCGATCAATATGGCCGTGACAGCATTGCCTTTTATGTCTCGGGTCAGCTGCTGACCGAAGATTATTATGTGGTGAATAAGTTCGTCAAAGGCTATCTCGGCACGGCAAATATTGATACCAATTCACGCCTGTGTATGTCTTCGGCTGTTGCTGCACATAAACGAGCTTTTGGTGAAGATCTGGTTCCAGCCAGTTATGAAGATTTCGAACATACTGACATGGTGGTGCTGGTGGGTTCCAATACTGCATGGTGTCATCCGGTGCTCTACCAGCGCATCATGAAAGCCAAGGAACAGCGTGACCTGTTCGTGGTCGTGATTGATCCGCGTTTTACCAGTACCTGTGAAGCAGCAGATCTGCATTTGTCTATTCTGCCAGGGCAAGACGTTGCACTATTTAATGGCCTATTACAGTACTTATATCAGCATGGTGATGTAGATCAGGAATTTGTTGCTGCACATACCCAAGGGCTGGAACAGGCCTTGGCCAGCAGTACTGCGGAAGCTTCGATTGAAGATGTGGCGGCACGCACCGGTATTTCAGCTGCTAAGCTGAGTCAATTCTTTGAAAAATTTGCCCAGACTGACAAAGTCATGACGTTGTTCTCCATGGGCGTAAATCAGTCATCCCGTGGCGTAGATAAAGCCAACAGTATTATTAACTGCCATTTGCTCACCGGAAAAATTGGTAAGCTCGGTGCAGCCCCATTCTCTATGACCGGCCAGCCAAATGCGATGGGCGGCCGTGAAGTCGGTGGTTTGGCCAATATGCTGGCAGCCCATATGGATTTAGAGAATCCGGAGCATCAACAGCTGGTGCAAAACTTCTGGCAAAGTCCATATATTGCCAAGCAAGCGGGTTTTAAGGCAGTTGATCTATTCCAGGCAGTCGAAAGCGGCAAGATCAAAGCCATCTGGATCATGGCCACAAATCCGGTCGTCAGCTTGCCCGATGCCGATCAAGTGAAGCGTGCTCTGGATAAATGTGAATTCGTAGTGGTCTCTGATATCTGTCAGGATACGGATACTACTCAATATGCTGATGTATTACTTCCAGCTTTAGGCTGGGGCGAAAAAGATGGAACCGTCACCAATTCGGAACGCCGTATTTCAAGGCAACATGCCTTTTTAGATGCGCCGGGTGAAGCCAAAGCTGACTGGTGGGCGATTGCACAGGTGGCGAAGCAAATGGGCTTCAGAGGGTTTGATTTTCACAATAGCCATGAAATTTTTAAAGAACATGCCGGACTCTCTACCTATCAGAATGTAGAAATTTCCCAACGTCTAGAAACTCCATATTTCCGTTATTTTAATCTGCAAGGCTTGAGTAATTTAACCGCAGAAGAATATGACAAACTGGAACCAGTGCAATGGCCGGTTTGGGATAAACAGCAACCTGCTCAATCTATAGGTCGATTATTTGCCCAAGGCCAGTTCAGTCATGCGGATGGTAAAGCGAGATTTATTACGACTACTGCGATTGATCCGGTCAATCAGGTTTCCAGTGAATATCCTTTAATTCTGAATACTGGTCGGATTCGTGACCAATGGCATACCATGAGCCGCACTGGATTATCTGCCAACCTCAGTACACATCGTGCCGAACCTTACTGTGAAATTCACCCGAATGATGCACTGAAATACGGGATTCAGGATGGTGAACTGGTCGAAGTTCGTTCTGAATGGGGACAATGTATTTTACGTGCTCAGGTTAGTAACAATATCCGTCGTGGTCAGGTCTTTGCACCAATCCACTGGAGTGATCAGGTGGCATCCGATGCACGTATCGGCAAGCTGGTGAATCCGGTGGTCGATGCCATTTCTGGCGAGCCCGAGTTTAAGCATACGCCAGTGTTGATCCAGCCATTCCATACCCAGTGGCAGGGCGTGCTGTATGTACGTGAAGGTTATGAAAGTTATGTGCAACCCTTAATTGATAAAACCATCTGGTGGACCAAGGTAAAGGCTATTCGTGCGACACGTTATGAAATTGCGGATCGTCAGAAATTCAATACCACAACCCAACAGTTAAAGAACTTATTGCCTTTTACTGAAGAGGACTTTGAATGGCTGAATCTGGAGGACCAGACCGCGCATATCAGTCATAGCATAGTGTTGCAGGACGGCAAGCTGATTGCCAGCCTGTATATCGCACCAAAAGAGCTGTTGCCAGATCGCGACTGGTTATCGGGGCTATTTCAGCGTGAACGACTCAGTGCCATGCACCGTAAAGCGTTGCTGGCCGGTCAGGCGATCTCAATGAGCAAGAGTGAAGGTGCGCTAGTGTGCAGCTGTTTTAAAGTCGGTAAAAATCGCATCATCCAAACCATAAAAGAAAAAAATATCACCAATGAAAAACAGGTGACCGCATGTCTAAAAGCCGGCGGTAACTGCGGTTCCTGCTTACCTGAAATTCGTGGTCTGATTAAAGCTTGCCAGACGGAGTCCGTATAATGAAAAGAATCCATAAGAGTATAAATTATCCACCCACCGATTTAGTCATCCTGGCTGGTGGCCAGGCGCGTCGGATGAATGGTATTAACAAGCTGCTGCAAAAGTTTGATGATGAAATTCAACTGATCAAGATTCACCAGCAGCTTAGATCGCGTGTTGGTCAGGTCTGGATCAACAGCCACCGTGATCACTCCATTTATGAGTGCCTTATTCCATCAATCCGTTATTTTCAGGATGATGAACCGGGCTTTCACGGACCTTTGATGGGCATGAAAAGTGCCTGGTCTCATGTGCAGTCTGACTACGTGCTGTTTGTACCATGCGATGTGACTTACATTCCCAAAAAGGTTATTTCTGGATTACATCGGGCCATGCAGCGAGATCCTCTTTGTGAAGTGGCTGTAGTGGAAATAAATGATATAGCGTTGTATCCATTCTGCTTACTTAAACGAAGCAGTTTGCCGACACTGGTTCAGCATCTCGAACAAAATCAGCGCAGTTTAAGACATTGTTTTGCGAAAATGCACATGCAAATGGCGCGATTTAAAAATCATGCACTGTTTTTTCACAGCATTAACTCCTTTGATGAATTGCAGCAGCATCAGCAACTGCACTTTCTCTAAGTGCTGAGTGAATGGTGCTTAAAAGCAGGGCAATACATCTGTTTAAAACTCTTATTTTTCTTAAATTCCAATAAATCGCACTCAAATATTAAAAAACCGCAATTTCTGCGCAAAGTTGGAACATTTATTGCAATTTAACCCTAGAGCAATAGCAATTTAATAGGGCATCGGTCAGCAAAACATTTGGCTAGAAACAAAGTTGATGATCGACCCTGATGGAATAAGTAATGAACCATATCAATCCTTTACAGCAGGCTGAACCAGTCCCGGTATTTCAGGATCAGTTTGGACGCAATAAGCGTAAGCTCCGTATCTCTGTGACGGATCGCTGTAATTTTAAATGTGTTTATTGCATGCCAGAACATCCAGAATGGATGAAAAAACACGATTTACTCAGCTTTGAAGAACTCTATCATTTTTGTGAATTCATGGTTCGCCGTGGTATTGAACAGATCCGGATTACCGGTGGCGAACCTTTAATGCGCCAAGGTGTGGTGCATTTTATTGCTGAATTACAACAACTGAAAAAAAGCGGCTTGAAACGTATTTCAATGACTACGAATGGTCATTATCTCAAACAATATGCAGCAGAATTAAAGCAGGCCGGGCTAGATGACCTGAATATCAGTCTGGACAGCCTGGATGCAGAGCAGTTTGAACAATTAACTGCAAAAAAACTGCAACCCGTATTAGAAGGCATTCAAGCAGCCCAGCAGGCTGGCTTTCAAATCAAAATTAATACAGTACTCATCAAAGGCATCAATGATGACCAGATTCTGTCTTTGGCACACTGGGCCAAACGCGAACAAGTTGAATTGCGTTTTATCGAGTTTATGCCACTCGATGGCGACCAGAACTGGTCACGTGATCATGTGGTTAGCGAGCAGGACATTCTGGATCAACTGGAACAAGTATTTGAAGTAAAGATCAGACAAGGTCAGGGGACTAATCCAGCACGAAGCTATTACATTGAAGGTATGTCGATCGGCATTATTTCAACGATTACTAATTCATTCTGTGGTAACTGTGACCGTTTACGACTCAATGCTCAGGGTGAATTTTTTAACTGCTTATTCTCAACTCAAGGTCTAAAACTCAAAAACAGTATTCAACAGTTAAGACAGCACCTAGCATCAGCTGAACAAACCCTGCAACAACAGCTGCAACCCTATATCTGGAATAAAGCTGCTGGCTTTCAGGCCATTCAGGCTCAGCAAAGACTGTTCAATCCATCCCATAAAACCCATTCAAATTTCCGAAAAATCAGCATGCATATGATAGGAGGCTAAGATGACTACAAAACTTCAATCATCGATTACCGTCAAAATCGAATCTTTCGGTGCGATCGAACGTCAGTTGCCTCAAGATTTAACTGTGCAATGTCAGATAGACAGTCTGGTTGCCGATGTACTCAATAAAGTCATTCAGTCCTTTCCAGAAGCTTTCAACTTGTTAGAGCGTTGTGCCTGTGCCATCGGTGAAGACATTATTTCTCGCCAGACCCGATTAAACCAGGACAGTACTCTAGTGTTGCTGTCACCGGTCGCAGGAGGTTGAGATGGAACTGAAACAATTTGCCCGTATTCAGGACACACCGCTGCAACAGGACGTATTTGACGGGATTCAATATTTTCCTGAATGTGGGGGAATCGGTATTTTTGTCGGAACAGTACGAAATCATCATGAAGGTAAAGCGGTTAAGGCACTGAAATATACCGCTTATGCACCTGTTGCTGAAAAGATGATTCGCCAGATCGAGCAGGAAATTCAGGCTGAATATGGCGTGTCCTATGTCCGAGTTGTACATCGCATCGGTTCACTGGATATTGGGGATATCGCCATTATTGCCATGGCCTATGCACCACATCGTCGGGAAGCTTTTCAAGCCTGCGAAGAAGCCGTGGAACGGGTTAAGCATGAAGTACCGATCTGGAAAGAAGAATTCTATATGGATGGCAGTAGCCAATATGTCGAAGGTTGCTGCATTCGTCGTGACCAGGGTTCAGATCATCACCCTCATAGAAAGCATGCGCATACTCATAACTGTACTGATGCACATACATCGGAAAAATTGCCTTTGAATCTGATCCAGCCAGATGTTCCTGTTTATCAATGGCCGCTATAAATTCAAGTTTGAGTAAAAAATGAAAAGATTCAAGAAGGATAAGCCATGAAAGATGTCGGAATGAAACCGGAGAGTTACCGCACTGCTTTTGCCACCGGGATTCTGCATGCGCCGCCACACTGCATTGAATTACTGCGTAATGGTAATACCGACAAAGGTGATGCGCTAAAAACCGCTCGGATCGCAGGGATTTTAGGCGCAAAACGTACTGATGAACTCATTCCTCTATGTCATCCACTGCCAATTTATCGGGCCGATGTGGAATATGAGCTTGAAGAAGCTCATGTAGTGATTACTGCGGTAGTGGAAACGATTGGTCCAACGGGTGTGGAAATGGAAGCACTGACAGCAGTCAGTCTGGCAGGTTTGACCCTTTACGATATGCTGAAACCACATTGTGAGCCGGAAGAATTATGTCTGGATCAGGTTAAACTGGGGCAAAAAAAGGGTGGAAAATCACATTTCACCCGTGTTCTGAAAGAACCTTTACCAGCCTCTGTCATTGTACTTTCTGATACCGTGGCATCTGGCAAGAAAGCCGACACAGCCGGGCAGAATGTGATGGAAATTCTGGAAGAAGCTAATTTTGGCTTTATCCACTATCAGGTGATTCCGGATAGTCCTGAACAGCTAAAAGCTTTAATTGAACAGCAAAAAAATGATTATCCATTAATTCTGACAGTGGGTGGTACGGGACTCGGCCCTAAAGATCTGACAGTGGAAACTATTCAACCCTTACTAACCCGTGAAATTCCGGGACTGATGGAAGCTGCACGCAGTTTTGGTCAACGTCGCACACCTTACGCAGCACTGAGCCGTGGTGTCGCAGGTTATATTGAAAACAGCCTGATCCTTACCTTACCGGGTAGCCGCCAAGGGGCTAAAGAATCCTTAGTGGCGATTTTACCTGCACTCGTACATCTGTTTGATGTACAGAAAAATATTCCCCATGCAGGAGGCTATGAATGAACTCTGCTGTAACGACAGAACATTCCGTCTGTGGCAGTGAACCCGGCCTAATTTCTGTCGATCAGGCTCTGCAGATGATTCTAGATCATACTGATCATTTAGCCATTGAAACACTGCCCTTAAGTCAGGCACTGAACCGTTTCGTAGCCGAAGATATTTATTCAAAAACTCAGCTGCCGATATTTTCGCAAAGTGCTGTAGACGGTTATGCCATCTGTATGGATATCGACATGCCAGCAGAAAGCAGTTTTGAACTGATCGGTGAAATTCGTGCTGGACAGGGAGCTGATCTGATACTTGAACCAGGTCAGGCAGTACGCATCTTTACTGGTGCGAAAATTCCGTTGCAGACCACGACGGTGGCACGACAGGAAATTGTACAGCTCAGGGACTCGACCATTATCTTGACTGAAGCCTTGCGACTGGATGCTGATATCCGTCAAGCGGGTGAAGAAATTTGCATGAGCCAATGCCTGGCTGTTCAGGGGCAGCAACTCAGTATTGGAACAATTGCAGCCTTAAGTATGGCAGGGATTCGGGAAGTTTCAGTTTATCGCTATCCTAAAATTGCAGTGGTGATTACTGGGGATGAAGTGGCTGACACTGTGGAAGACCTGAATTCCGGCAAAATTTTCGATGCCAATGCTCCTTTAATTCAAGCTTGGTTCCAGTCCAGAAACCAGCAGGTTGAGATCATGCATGTTGCCGATACCGAACAGGCGGTCAGCGCGCTATTTAAAAGGCTGAGAACCCAGTACGATCTGATTCTGACCACCGGTGGTGTATCGGTAGGAGATTATGACTTTGTCCGCCCGGTAGCACTGAAAATTGGTTTTGAACAGTTATTCTGGAAAGTCGAACAGAAACCTGGCAAGCCAATGTTCTTCGCCAAATCTGAGCGACCCGATCAAAATCCATGTTATTTACTCGGTCTGCCGGGTAATCCGGCTGCAGTCTATATAGGCATGCAGGTGTATGTATCAACCTTAATCAGTACGTTACAAGGTCAAAAGCAATTACCGCAATGGTTTAGTGCAGTAATGAGTCATGACTTGAAAGCTGATAGCCGGGAACGTTTTTTGCGTATGGCAGTAAGTTTTGAATCGGGAATGCTAAAGCTTTCCAGCTTGCCGAAGCAACAGTCGCATATGCTGAGTAACCTGATGCAGGCCAATTGTATTGTCCGTATTCCGGCAGCGCAAAGCATCCAGGCCGGTCAAATCCTGCAAGGTCTGTTTATTTAAGGAATATGTCACCAATGAAAAAGGGATTGATCTTATTCAGTGCAGTTTTCCTGTCCTGTTCAGTCCAGGCTGGCAGTACCGTCCGAGTCTATGCGGCCGCCAGTCTGAGCAATGCGGTGACGGAGATTGCCAGACGTTATGAAAAACAGTATCCCTCAATCAAAGTAGTGCTGGTCTTTGCAGCGTCTTCATCGCTCGCCCGACAAATTGAAACTGGCGCACCGGCTGATATTTTTTTCTCTGCCGATCAGGACTGGATGAATTATCTGGTAAAAAAACAAAAAATAGCTAGATCTCAAGTAAAGCCCTTATTAAGCAATGAACTGGTATTAATCAGTCCTTTACAGCGTCAGCAAAGCTTTCAGGCCAGTTCTCAATTTAATTTTGCCCAGTCCTTTCAGGGGTATGTATGTACCGGACAAATGGAATCTGTGCCTGTTGGCAAATATGCCAAACAGAGTATAACCAATCTGAAATGGTTAAAGGGTCTGCAAGGCCGCATTGTCGAAACAGATAGTGTTCGTTCGGCGTTGGCTTTTGTGGAACGTGGTGAATGTCAGGCCGGGATTGTGTATAAGACCGATGCGTTACAGAGTAAAAAAGTGAAAATTGCTGGAGTCTTTCCAGCTCATACGCATAGCCCGATTGTCTATCCAATTGCCTTGACTCAGCAGGGCAGTAAAAATGCCGATGCAGTCAAATTCATGCGTTTTATGAGTCAGCATACCGAGGCGAAAAAGATTTATCAGCACTATGGTTTTAAACTCTAGGATGGTTCTAGTATGCTGACACCAGAGGAACTCAGTGCATTGTATCTGTCAGCAAAAGTTGCAGGTTTTGCCACAGCGATCAGTTTGCCGTTTGCCATTTTATTGGCGTGGATTCTGGCACGTTATGAGTTTCGTCTGAAATATGTGGTGGAAACACTGTTGCACCTGCCCATGGTTTTACCACCTGTGGTATTGGGCTATTTATTATTGATCGTCTTTGGTGGCAATGGCTGGATTGGACAATGGTTGCAGCAGTGGGGCATTCAGCTGGCTTTTAACTGGAAAGGTGCAGTGCTGGCCGCCATGATTGTAGCTTTCCCCTTAATGGTGCAACCGATCCGGTTGTCCTTTCAGATGATTAATCCGCAACTGGAACAGGTAGCAAATTCTTTGGGTGTTCAGCCCTATAAAGTTTTTTGCAGTATCAGCTTACCGCTGGCGTTGCCCGGTATTCTGATTGGCAGTATTCTCTGTTTTAGCCGCAGTCTGGGCGAGTTTGGTGCCACTATCACCTTTGTTGGCAACATTCCTGACGAAACCCGCACCATTCCGATTGCGATCTATTCCCTATTACAGCAACCTGATGGCGAACAGATGGCTTTACGACTGGTGCTTTTATCTCTAGGTCTGGCTTTTGCAGCATTATTGGCGAATTACTGGATTATGCAAAAATATCAGCAGAAAATTCAGGAGCGCTAATGCTGCAATGTGAGTTTCATTATCAAAAGGATGCCTTTAGTTTAGATGCAGCAGTCCAGATGCAGAATTCTGTCTTGGGAATTGTTGGACCTTCGGGAGCAGGCAAAACTACTTTTCTTAAATTACTCCTTGGGCTCTATCAACCACAATCTGGCCATATTCATTTAAATAAACAGATCCTGACTGATACAAATCAGAAAATTCATATTCCCATCCATCAGCGTAAAATCACTTTGATATTTCAGCAGGCGATGCTGTATCCACATATGAATGTTGAACAGAACCTGCTTTACGCCAAAAAATGGGGCAAATTGGAACAGGAAAAATTCCAATTAAAGGAGATTGCTGAATTATTGGAAATTGATCATCTATTGCAGCGTCGGATTCAGCAATTATCGGGTGGGGAAGCACAGCGTATTTCGATCGGGCGGGCGCTGTTGTCCAGTCCTGAATTACTGCTCTTGGATGAGCCGTTGACTGGCCTGGATGCCAAACTGAAACAGCAGATCCTGCCATTTTTTACTCGCGTCCGCGATGAAATACAGGTGCCGATGATTTATGTGACCCATCATCATGAAGAGCTGGAACAGCTGGATGCAGAAATTATTGAATTACAGGATCATCAGCTAAGTAATTCGCCGAAATACCTTTTTTAAGAATACTTATAAATAAAAAATAAAATAAATTTCAAGTAATTTGGCTTGGCGTATAATCTTCAGTCATTACCGGATACTACATGGATGAATATGACGGATATTGCACAGACCGAAGTAACGCGGTCTGCCTCAAAAATGGTTTTACCCATTGTCTTTGCTGTTGCCCTTGCACATTTCTTAAATGACCTGATTCAAGCCTGTTTACCAGCCATCTATCCCTTATTGAAAACTAATTATGACCTGAGTTTTGGTCAGATCGGCTTAATCTCTCTCGTGTATCAATTGACGGCGTCTTTATTACAACCTTGGGTGGGCTTCTATACTGACAAATATCCAAAGCCTTATCTTTTACCGATCGGTATGGGCTTTACCCTGTTTGGGATTCTGCTGTTAGCTTTATCGCAGAGCTTTGTAATGCTGCTGGTTTCCGCTGCAATTATCGGGATCGGTTCTTCGACTTTTCATCCGGAAGCATCGCGTGTAGCGCGTATGGCTTCTGGTGGCAAGCTCGGTACTGCACAATCAGCCTTTCAGGTCGGTGGCAATAGTGGCTCTGCAGTAGGACCGTTACTGGCTGCACTGATTATTATTCCAAATGGACAAGCGTCTTCGGCATGGCTGATGCTGTTTGCTGCTTTTGGCATATTTGTATTATTTAAGGTTAGCCGCTGGACCATCACGAATAGCCAGACACAACTGAAAAAGATGGGTGCTACAGCAGCGTCCAAACTGCATGGAATCACTTTAATCCGTGCGCTTGGTGTCATTGGTATCCTGATGATCGCCAAATTTACTTATACCGTGAGCATCAGTAATTATTTTACTTTTTACCTGATTGATAAATTTGGTATCTCAATCCGAGATGCGCAGCTCTATCTATTTGCCTTTTTGGGCGCCGTCGCTTTGGGCACTTTCTTTGGTGGACCCATTGGAGACCGGATCGGCCGTAATGCAGTGATCTGGTTTTCCTTTTTAGGTATGGCACCATTTGCCTTACTCATGCCGTATGCCAATTTATTCTGGACTTGTATCTTTTCAATTTTCGCTGGCCTGATTTTATCGTCAGCATTTTCAGCGATGGTGGTGTATGCTCAGGAAGCAGTACCAGGCCGTGTGGGTACGATTGCCGGTTTGATGTTTGGCGTAATGTTTGGCATCAGTGGGATCGCAGCAGCAGGATTAGGTTATGTGGCAGATCATACCAGCATTGCTTGGGTATTCCAGTTATGTTCATACCTGCCATTATTGGGCATACTGAGTTTCTTCCTGCCTAAAACTCAAAAATAAAAACAGAATCAAGACCTACGTTCGAAACAGAATATTGCCTATCTTAAAACCTCAAAGATGAATCATTTTTGAGGTTTTTTTTTATATTTCATCTAAACTTTATAAAGAGAAGATTAGGTAAAAATATGTGATTGATATTACATTGCTTTATTTAATAAATATTATGTTATATTATAATGAATAAAAGATATCCAATTTAAGAATTGGAATAATAATTGCTTGGTCTAAAACAAAGAAAAATCAATTCAGTAATTACAAATTTGGAGGGGAAGCGATGAAAGTAAGAATAATATCTACTCTCGCATTATTAGGTGGCATTTGCATGTTTACGACCGTCACTATGGCAGGTGAGGGTGGTTTGCATTTTGCAGAAAAAAATATTGCTAAGGCAGCAGAATACCTTGAGAAAAAGAAAGTAACGGTAGCAGATAGCGAAGTCTTACATGCCAAAACAGTCGAAGCTAAAATTCAAAAATAAATATTTAAGCTTTCCAGAATAAAGCTCACTTCATCATGAGATGGGTGAGCTGTTCTGCAAGTTATCGAGTTATATAGATCCACTAACTGAAATATAATTTGCATAGATTCATAAACAGCATTTCTGTAGAGATAAATTTTTACTCCTACAAAAGAGGCTTAAATTGCTGCTACTCCAGTTTCGCTGGTTCTGATTCGCACGACCTGCACTAAAGGCGTGACAAAAATTTTGCCATCACCAATTTTATCAGTACATGCCGCTTTAATAATACCTTCAATCACCTGATCCACCTTTTCATCCGGGACGGCAACTTCTACTTTTACTTTCGGAAGGAATTCAGCACTATACTCAGCACCATGATACATTTCAGAGTGACCTTTCTGGCGCCCGGCATCTTTTACCTCAGTGACTGTCAAACCATGAACACCCTGATGAGAAAGTTCAGCACGTACATCATCGAGTCTGAATGGTTTAATAATTGCTGTTATTAATTTCATCTCGATCTCCCTGGCTTATCTTAATTCTTTAAAAATAGAAGCCATTGAAGAGAGATACAATTTAAATATGTATTTACTGTTTCAAATTCACTTCATAGACACGAAATCCGCATGAATGATTTTTCAGATTGCTTTTGTATGAATAAAAGGGAGGATTAAGTTAGAAATGAGTACTGTTACTTTTTTTAATCTTATTTCTTTGCTTTAATTCTGCTTATCCTGATTTAACCTTAACCAATCCTCATTTTTAATATAAAAATAATTAATTCAGAAGCTTAGTTTAAAAATTTATTTTCTAAGTGATTAGCAATGGAATAGTGACCAAACATTTATTAAATACAGCTTCACAATTCAAAAGAATTCCGCTAAAACTACAATAAAATGTTAATAAAATGTAATTTTTTGTATGAAAAATTTATTTTCAGCATTCATTGCTGTTGGGGCTCTAACGGGTTGTATCAATACCACTCATATGGGACACGGAGCTGACCGTAAACAACTCATGTTGTTATCTCAAGATCAGGTCGTTGAACAGGCGAAGCGTAAATTTACCCAAAAAACGGGACTTATCGAAAAAGAATATTTAAGTGAAGCTGAGATACGTTGCGCTAAAATTATGAACAGGATAATTCCTTATACGGACCATTACATTTCAGCAGATCGGACAATTAAATGGGGCGTTCATCTTTATCATTCAGACAAATCCAATGCAGGTGCCTTGGCTAATGGTATGATTTTTATGAGCTATAAGATGGTAAATCGTGCGATGCTGGATGATGAAGCGCTGGCTTACATTCTGGCACATGAAATGGCACATGTTATTCGTGAGCACCAGCGTGAAACACAGAGCTGGAAATATATTGTAAGTCCACTTTTAGTGGGAACTGCCTGGGCAACAGCAGGAACTTCAGCACTGATTACGGGCATATTACATGATGGGTATGGTAGTACCTATCAGCGCCGCATGGAGAAAGAAGCAGATTTGTTGGGACTCGAACTCATGGCAAGAGCAGGATATAACCCTAAACAGGGAATTGCAGTATTCGCTCAGTTCTATCCGACTTTTCTGAAAGAATACCCGATACAAAGCAAATTACCTGCATTTATGCAACGGCATCCATCTTTAAAGCAGCGTTTAAAATATGCCGAAGAAAATCTGGATAGCCCGATGGCGCTTTATGATAAAAGCACTACGGAACAGTTGAGCTCTAAAAATCTGATTGAAATCAAACAAGATCCGAATACGAGGTTACTGATTAATGGTCAACTGGTACGTAATATTGATATTGAGTCGATCACCAAGGATGCAGAAGGTAAGCTCCATTATGTACTCAAATCGAATGTGCAAACCAGCGTCACCAGTCAAAGTCCAGTGAGTCAACCCAAAGACGCCTTGAGCACAGTGAAAAGGGTGCTATAACTTGATAAACATGGATTTACCAGACTTCAACAGCATATGATTTATAGTGTTTTAAACTGAAATCAATTGTTTGATGATGCGTTGAAATGAATGAGAGTAAATACCAAGAAATTAACCGCTAAATTGCTCACGGCTCATTGGACACGTGAGCAGGACATTATACTGATTGAAAATAATAATTTACCTATTGAACAACTCAGTGAAATGCTGAAATGCAGTCAAGAAGATATTATGGCACGCCGAAAAGTCTTAGGGCTGGTGACGCGCAACAAGCAGTTAAGACGGCTTTTATAATGATTGAATTAACCCTGCATGATGCCACTGACGCCCGTGACAATCATATCAATCGCAATTGTCCCAATCAGCAGCGCAGCAACACGACCGACAATATCGACATATAAATCGATATAGTTGGAGTATTTATGCTGTAAATGATCATGTAAATATTTCATTAGAATTAACAGGCTACATGTCAGAAAAAGGGTAGAGAAAATCACCAGAACGGTTTGCCATAAACTGAGCTGAATGCCGGTAATCACGGATGCCGAAATGGTTCCCGGACCAATCATAAAGGGCATGGCAATGGTGCCCGCCAGATGACTGGGTGCACCACGCATGACCCCAATCGTATCGGCACCTTCAAACACATAACGATAGCCAATCACCAGAAAGATAATACCGCCAAAAATCTGGAAGGATTCAAAGCGGACGTGCAGCACTTCCTGAAAGAAAGCTTCGCCAGTCTTGGCAAAAATGATAAAAACAATAAAGCTGATCAGGCTGCCCTGAATCAATGCCATGTTGAATACTTTGGCCTCGGAATTACGGATAATTCCGAGCATGTAAATACTCATCAAAAAAGGATTGAGCAGGGAGAAGAACAGGGCAAAGGCATTTAAAGTTTCTGACATTATTCAATCCTTTTTAATGGGTCTTATCCTAAGATTCGCGATCCGGAAATAGTGGGCGTTTACCCGGGCTAATCCGGTTGATATGCAGATACATCATATGACGTTCATATTTATCTAGAATGTCATTGATCACCTGTTCTTTGCTATAACCCACCAGATCATTGCCCTGAGAGCCTTCAAACAGGTAACTTTCCAGGCGGTAGTAATAACGCTTGGTGCGTTTCCCGCGGGCACTGAAGTTTGGCGTGTCATAACGTACTGGCCAAATGGCATAGACAAAGTTTTCTTCTTCATCCAGCTGAATGACTAAATCCAGATGATAAAGTTCAGGTTCATGATCAACCGGTTTTTCCTGTACATCAACGTGTATCCCTTTGCTGATCAGCTCGCTGGCCACAGCCTGAATTGCCGGTTTACACACGTCATCCAGCATGTTTCGGGTTTGGTTCAAGCTGGGATGCAGCATGACCCGACTCAGGCGTTTCTTCCAGTTAAAAATATCGACATTACCGACCACAGGCGCTGCATTCAGACTGGTACTGGCTTGACGGAAATCTTCAAGTCGCAAAGATTTATATAAACCTGCCATCACAAAGAAGATCACGAAACTAAAGGGCAGGCCCATAATAATCGTAGTGTTCTGTAATGCGGTCACGCCGTTGGCCATCAGCATCGCCAAGGTCAGCAAGCCAATCGCAATCGCCCAGAAAATACTGAGCCAGCGTGGAGAGTCATGCTCGATATTGCTAAATTTAGTGGTGAAATTGCCTAATACCAATGCTCCAGAATCTGCCGAGGTCACATAGAATAATAAACCGGTAATCGTGGCCACACCTGCGGTAAACATAAAACCGGGATATTGCGCTAACAGATCATAAAAACCGTGGGCCGGGTTATCGAGAACGGTCGCTGCTAACTGAGTATTACCATCAAAAATAACGCTATATAAGGCGCTGTTACCAAAAATAGATAACCAGGTCAGGGTAAATAACAATGGAATAACCAAAGTCCCAGTGACAAATTCACGAATGGTACGACCACGTGAAATTCGTGCCAGAAAAAGTCCCACAAAAGGTGACCAGGCGATCCACCAGGCCCAGAAGAACAAGGTCCAGCTATTCATCCATTCTTTCGGCTGCTCAAAAGGAAAACTGGTCAAAGACAGTTGAGGAAACTGGCTAATGTAGTCGCCAAAGTTCTGGATCAAGGCACCCAGTAAAAACTCGGTATTGCCGACAAATAGAATGAACAGCAGTAATCCGATCGATACGTAAATATTGATCTCTGAAAGAATGCGAATACCTTTGTTGACCCCCGCAGCGACAGAAAAAATAGTAATAATCACGGCCACCAGAATTAAAGCGGTCTGGACCCAGAGATTTTCCGGTAAACCAAACAGCACATGCAGACCATAATTTAATTGTACGACGCCAATACCGCAGGTGGTGGCAATACCAAAAATCGTCCCGAGTACCGCAGCAGTATCTACTGTATGTCCAATTGGACCATTAATTTTTTTACCGAAGATGGGATAGAGTGCCGAACGGATGGTCAGTGGCAGGTTATAACGATAACTGAAATAGCCCAGTGCGACCCCAATCAGTGCGTACATACTCCAGCCGGTTAAACCATAGTGAAACAGCGTCCAGACCATGGACTGACGTGCAGCCTCAAAGGTTTCGCCTTCACCCACCGGTGGATGCATATAATGGGAAAGCGGTTCTGCCACCGAGAAAAACATCAGGTCAATCCCGATTCCGGCAGAAAATAGCATCGCCGACCAACTCAGTAGACTAAATTCTGGCTTGGAATGTTTAGGACCCAATTTAATCTCGCCATAACGTGAGCAGGCGATAAAAAGGATAAAGACCAGATACAGTGTTGCCGCCAACAGGTAGTACCAGCTAAAGGTCGCACTGACCCAGTTTAAAATATTGGTAATAACCTGATTGGCCTGTTCATTAAATAAAATGGTGATGATAGAAAACAGCAGAATAAGCGTTGCCGAAAAATAAAAGACCACTTTATTCAGACTATCTTGCACCTCTTCGTTTTTCTTTTGCATAAATCCATGACCATCGTTTTGTTGCCGGATGATCTACAGTGCAGTGTGATTTGAAAGCAAGAGCCTGCGGTAAAGCTGCCTTGTTTTTGTGAATTACAAACTTTTGCAAATCCAAAACAAACTGCGCTGTACATCAAGGGTGAGCCGGCACTATAATTTTTATTAATTGAACGTTCAATTAAAAAAGCGTTTATGAATTGTTACATCACTCCGCTATTGATCTAGCAGAATGGTTTTCTATTGTTATATTCGTTATTCAGGTTAGTCCTATGCCAAAAGTTGGTATGCAGCCGATCCGTCGCCAGCAATTAATCGATGCCACCTTAGCTGCCGTGAATGAATTGGGTTTTGCCGAAAGCTCAATCAGCCAGATTGCCCAGCGCGCCAGAGTATCAACCGGCATCATAAGTCATTATTTTGGTGGTAAAAATGGGCTCATTGAAGCAACGATGCGTTATTTATTGCAGCAGTTAGGTAAGTCTGTTGCAGAAATGCAGTCCCAAGTGGATAGCACACCTGAACAACGTTTACTGGCCATTGTGCGGGGCAACTTTGCTGCCCCACAAACAGATAAAGCGGCCATGAAAGTCTGGCTGGCATTCTGGGCTAGCAGTTTGCATCAACCTGATTTACACCGTTTACAGCAGATCAACCATTACCGCCTGCATTCCAATATCAAGTACGAATTCATGAAAGCGCTGCCTAAGGCACAAGCTGAAAAAGCCGCTCAAGGTCTGGCTGCGCTGATTGATGGCTTCTGGTTAAGGGGTGCACTGATCAATGAAGAACTTGACCCTGAAATGCCGATAGAACTTTGTAGTGACTATATCCGACAGCAACTCAAGAATGACTCAACTGCGAGGGAATCCCATTGACACACTTTAATCTGCAACGTCCTTATATCCACGGACAATTTGTCGATGCTACATCCAACAGCACATTTGAAACAATTAATCCAGCGACCGGCGAAGTTCTAGCAGAAGTCCAGATTTGCAGCAAAGACGACATCGACCGTGCGGTAAAATCTGCTCAGCAAGGCCAGAAAGTCTGGGCAGAAATGACGGCGATTCAACGTTCCCGTATCTTAAACAAGGCTGTCGCTATTCTTCGTGAACGCAATGACGAGCTGGCACGTTTAGAAACTCTCGACAGTGGTAAGGCTTTTAGTGAAACCTCAACTGTCGATATTGCAACGGGCGCTGATGTGCTTGAATATTATGCGGGTATTTTGCCAGCACTCGAAGGCCAGCAAATTCCACTACGAGAAACATCATTTATTTATACCCGTCGTGAACCTCTGGGTGTGGTGGCCGGAATTGGTGCATGGAATTACCCGATTCAAATTGCCTTATGGAAATCGGCTCCTGCACTGGCAGCGGGCAATGCCATGATCTTTAAGGCGAGTGAAGTAACACCTTTAACTGCGTTAAAACTGGCAGAAATTTATACCGAAGCCGGTGTTCCGCATGGTGTATTTAATGTGGTAACAGGTGGCAGTGAAATTGGTGCTTATCTGACCTCGCATCCTGATATAGCCAAAGTTTCATTTACAGGTGGTGTTGCCACCGGCAAGAAGGTCATGGCGCAGGCTGCGAATTCTAGCCTGAAAGAAGTGACTATGGAACTTGGTGGTAAATCGCCCCTGATAATTTGTGAAGATGCTGATCTGGATCTGGCGGCGGATATTGCCATGATGGCTAATTACTATAGTTCCGGTCAGGTTTGCACCAATGGAACCCGGGTATTTATCCCTTTGGCCTTGAAAGCAGAATTTGAAAACAAGATTTTGCAGCGTATTCCTTATATCCGTATGGGGGATCCACTTGATCCTGAGACCAATTTCGGTCCAGTTTCCAGCTTCTCTCATATGGAAAAAGTGCTGGATTATATCGAACAGGGTAAAAAAGAAGGTGCTCGTTTACTTTGTGGTGGTGGCCGTGCCGAAGATGAGCAATTTGCTCAAGGCGCTTATGTGCTACCCACGGTATTTACCGATTGCCGTGACGACATGACGATTGTCCGTGAAGAAATTTTTGGACCGGTCATGAGTATCCTCAGTTATGACTCGGAAGAAGAAGTGATTCAACGTGCCAATGCCACAGAATATGGTCTGGCCGCTGGTGTAGTCACGCCTAATTTGTCTCGCGCCCATCGGATCATTCATCAGATCGAAGCCGGTATTTGCTGGATCAATACTTGGGGTGAATCGCCAGCAGAAATGCCGGTCGGTGGCTATAAACATTCGGGTGTTGGTCGCGAAAACGGTATTGTCACACTACAGCAATATACCCAGACCAAATCAGTTCAGGTGGAATTGAATCCTTTCCAATCCGTGTTTAACGCATAAGGGGAGGATGAATGAATTACGACTATATTATTATTGGTGCAGGTTCTGCGGGTAATGTACTGGCAGCGCGTTTAACGGAAGATCCAGAGATCAAAGTCTTGTTGCTGGAAGCGGGTGGTCCGGATCATCGGCTGGATTTTAGAACCCAGATGCCAGCCGCTTTAGCTTATCCCTTGCAGGGACGCCGTTATAACTGGGCCTACCTGACCGACCCCGAACCATATATGAATAACCGTCGGATGGAATGCGGGCGCGGGAAAGGCCTAGGCGGTTCTTCGTTAATTAACGGCATGTGCTACATTCGCGGTAATGCCATGGATCTGGAACAGTGGGCCAGCCTGAAGGGGCTTGAGCACTGGAGCTATGCCCAATGTCTGCCATATTATAAAAAAGCGGAAAGCCGTGATATTGGTGGCAATGATTATCATGGCGATTCTGGACCGGTTTCGGTGGCAACGCCTAAACAGGGCAATAATGAACTGTTTCATGCCATGATCGAAGCGGGTGTACAGGCCGGTTATCCACGTACCGATGATCTGAACGGTTACCAACAGGAAGGCTTCGGTCCTATGGATCGAACTGTGACACCGCAAGGCCGTCGTTCCAGTACAGCACGTGGTTATCTCGATATGGCCAAAGGTCGCGACAACCTGACGATTATTACCCACGCCATGACCAATAGAATTCTGTTTAACCAGAAACAGGCGATAGGTGTAGAGTATTTCGAGGGGCAAAATACCTTGCAGCCGATTCAGGTGTTTGCCGATCGTGAAGTGCTACTTTGTGCTGGTGCAATTGCATCACCGCAAATCCTGCAACGTTCTGGTGTGGGTTCGGCTGAACTGTTAAAAAGTCTGGATATTCCGGTGGTTCAGGATTTGCCAGGCGTGGGTGAAAACCTGCAAGACCATCTGGAAATGTACCTGCAATATAAGTGCAAAAAACCGGTTAGCTTATATCCGGCCTTGAAATGGTATAACCAGCCGATGATTGGGGCAGAATGGTTATTTTTGGGTAAGGGCATTGGTGCTAGTAACCAGTTTGAAGCAGGTGGTTTTATCCGCTCTTCAGATGAATTTGAATGGCCGAATATTCAGTATCACTTTTTACCGATTGCGATTAACTACAATGGCACCAATGCCATTCACGAGCATGGTTTTCAAGCTCATGTTGGCTCAATGCGCTCACCGTCGCGTGGCCGTATTCAGCTTAAATCCAAAGATCCATTCGAGCATCCGAGTATCCTGTTTAATTACATGAGTACGGAACAGGACTGGCGCGAGTTCCGTGATGCGATCCGGATCACCCGGGAAATTATGCAGCAGCCGGCACTTGATCCTTATCGCGGTGAAGAAATCAGTCCAGGTAAAGAGGTACAGACCGATGCCGAGATTGATGAATTTGTGCGTCAGCATGCAGAAACGGCTTATCATCCCTCTTGCAGCTGTAAAATGGGTGAAGATGACATGGCGGTAGTCGATGGTTATGGACGCGTGCATGAAATGCAGAGTCTGCGTGTGATTGATGCCTCGATTATGCCTTTGATCATTACCGGCAACCTCAATGCAACTACGATTATGATCGCTGAAAAACTGGCAGACCATATTCGTGGCAAGCCTGCTCTTGCGCCTTCATCTGCACCTTTTTACAAGGCGCCTCGCGCTTAAATCATGGTTTTATTCCTGTCGTCTAGTAAAGCAGGAGTAAAACGAATTTCAATTTTTTCCCCAAAACGGAGATAAAATCTCGACTGCTTTCGTTTTATCTCCGGCTTTGCTTAATACAATTTATATTTTATGAAAATATTCAATCAAACAGTGCTGTTTGGCTGTGCTGCTGTTTCAAGTTTTTACTGTTATGCCGATGATGCGGAAGTAAAACAAATAGAAGCAAGCGGAAACTTGAGTGTGGTCTCCAAATACGTCTCCCGCGGTTTGACCAATGCGCCTGAAAATGACGACGTTGCTGTACAGGCTGCATTGAATCTGGCTTATGGTAATTTTTATGTCGGATATTGGGGATCTACGCTTGGATACTCTTATGCAGAAGTGCAGGGGCGTCAGGGACATCGTTCAGACAAATTCGAGCATAACTTTCTGCTGGGTTATACCCATAGCAGCGAAAATTATGATTGGGATCTATGGAACGCAACCTATTATTATCCGGGCGGCAAGCATACTACCGGAAATGAGCTAGGTTTAAATATAAGTCGTGCATTGAATGATCAGACCAGTATTGGCGCCAGTGTATCGACCTATCTGTATGATGTGGCTTATGCCAATCAGGGCGATACTTTTTATACGCTTAACCTGAACCATCAGTTGAATGATCGTTTCAATGCCAGCATTACAGCAGCAGGAAGCTATTTTAACGATGAAGGCAAATATGAGGGCGGTGAACTGGGCGATACCGAAAAGCAGTTTGCCTTTCGTTATGCTTCTGCCGGACTCAGTTATGCGCTTTTACCGCAGTTGAGTGTGTCAGGTGAGTATATCTTTGGAGGTTACGACCGCTATGATGACAAGCAGCGTAATCTTGCAGTAGTTGCACTGAGTTATGATTTTTAAAATTATGAAATCATTCAGACTAGGCGGGTGAAAATCTGCCTTATCTGCAACTTTGATTAATAGCATAAGCCATGACTGGAAGTGGATTCATGCTCTGGCGGCTCAGGAACGACTGAGGGTCTGGTTTAATCTGCCAGAATTTCAGACAAACATTATCAATTTCATAAAATAATTCTATAATAGCGCCCATTCTCGGCAGCGTTATCCAGACACTTCGTCAAATGGTATAACCTGACCATTTTCTATTTTTCATTCAAGTTCTCCTCCGTGAACCGGCTTGTATATTCAGATTCAGCATCTTATCTGTCCGTGACGGCACATAAGAATATTTAGGTATCCACATGGAAATTAAGGTCAATTATCTCGATAATCTTCGTCAGGAAGCCAAGTTCGATGACTTCACGGTAATCGCCGATCAGCCGATCCGCTATAAAGGCGATGGTTCGGCACCCGGCCCATTCGATTATTTTCTGGCATCTTCAGCTTTATGTGCGGCTTATTTTGTCAAAGTCTATTGCGCAGCACGTGACATTCCGACTGATAATATCCGCCTTTCGCAAAACAATATTGTTGATCCTGAAAACCGCTATAAACAGATTTTTAAAATTCAGGTGGAACTGCCGGCTGATATTTCTGAAAAAGATCGCCAAGGAATTTTACGTTCGATAGACCGTTGTACCGTCAAGAAAGTCATTCAAACCGGTCCTGAATTTGTCATTGAAGAAGTGGAAAGTATTGATGCGGATGCTCAAGCCTTGTTAATGCCAAGTCTGGCTTCTGAAAACAGTACGTTTATTCCAGGTAAAGACCTTCCACTAGAAGAAACCATTGCCAATATGTCTGCCATTTTGGCAGGCCTTGGCATGAAGATTGAAATCGCGTCTTGGCGTAATATCGTGCCGAATGTGTGGTCACTACATATCCGTGATGCGCAGTCGCCAATGTGCTTTACCAACGGTAAAGGTTCGACCAAAGAAAGTGCGCTGGCATCTGCTTTGGGTGAATTTATTGAGCGTCTGAACTGTAACTTCTTCTATAACGACCAGTTCTGGGGTGAGGATATTGCCAATGCCGAATTTGTGCATTATCCAGATGAAAAATGGTTCCAGCCAGGTCCGAATGGCGAACTACCTGCAGAAGTTTTAGATGAACATACCCGTGAAATTTATGATCCTGAAGATGAATTATTGGGTATCCATCTTTATGATACCAACTCTGGTAATAAAGCACGTGGCATCTGCTCACTGCCATTTGTACGTCAATCTGATGGTGAAACCGTTTATTTCCCATCAAATCTAATCGAAAACCTTTACTTAAGTAACGGGATGAGCGCTGGGAATACCTTGGCTGAAGCGCAAGTACAATGTCTGTCTGAAATTTTTGAGCGTGCGGTAAAACGTGAAATTCTGGAAGGTGAACTGGCACTACCGGATGTGCCTGAACATGTTCTGGCAAAATATCCAAAAATTGTTGAAGGCATTAAAGGTCTGGAAGAACAGGGCTTCCCGGTTCTGGTCAAAGATGCTTCACTAGGCGGTCAGTTCCCGGTCATGTGCGTTACCTTGATGAACCCGCGTACCGGCGGTGTATTTGCCTCATTCGGTGCCCATCCTAACTTTGAAGTAGCATTAGAACGCAGTCTGACTGAACTTTTACAAGGCCGTAGTTTTGAAGGTCTGAATGATCTGCCAAAACCAACTTTTAGCAGCAATGCAGTAACTGAACCGAATAACTTCGTCGAACATTTTATTGACTCAAGCGGTGTGGTGTCTTGGCGTTTCTTCAGCGCGAAATCAGATTATGATTTTGTCGAGTGGGATTTCACTAATAACGGTCAAAACTCGAATGCGGATGAAGCTCAAGAATTATTCACAATTCTGGAAGACATGGGCCATGAAGTTTATATGGCGGTGTATCAGCATCTAGGTGCAACAGCTTGCCGTATTCTGGTACCGGGCTATTCGGAAATTTATCTGGTAGAAGATCTGGTTTGGGACAATACCAACAAGGCTTTGCTCTACCGTGAAGATATCCTGAATCTGCACCGTCTGGATGATGAACAACTGGAAGCACTGGTTGAGCGTCTGGAAGAAGCAGATGAGGATGACTATACCGAAATCAAAACCTTGATCGGTATCGAGTTCGATGAAAATACTGAATGGGGTCAACTGACGATTCTGGAACTGAAACTTCTAATTTATGTGGCTTTGCAGCAATTTGAAGAAGCCAAAGATCTGGTTGAGCAGTTCCTGCAGTTCAATACCAATACCGTTGAACGTGGCTTGTTCTACCAGTGCATGAATGTCGTTCTGGAAGTCATTCTGGATGATGAAATGGAACTGGAAGATTATGAACACAACTTCCGTCGTATGTTTGGTGATGCCCGTATGGATGCCGTTTTAGGTTCAATTGAAGGAACAGTCCGTTTCTATGGTTTGACCGAAACCAACATGCAGCTTGAAGGGCTGGATCGTCATCTACGTTTAATTGACAGCTATAAGAAATTGCATGCAGCGCGTGCCAAGTTTGTGGCCCAGCAGTAATCCATAGATAGCTGCATCAAAAAAACCGCCTCAAGATAGGCGGTTTTTTTGATGGCTTTAAATATTTAAGATTTACAAATCAGACAAATTCCTGACAAAAAGCTACAGTATTTTGCGCCAATACTGGGCATAAATTAATTCATAAACAGTGATTTACATAATGAATAGTCAAATACTCACTTTGCTATTCATATTTAAGAAACCGATAAAAGAATCTTAATGATATTTAATGAGGAAGATGAATGTACCTCAAACAGCTGATCGAACAATTAAAAGTAGAATTTAATTCTTCTTCGACTGATCCCGAGCAGCGGATTGATCACGCTTTACATCAGCTGATTCCACACAGTCTGGAGGTGCCATACCCGGGTGAAGGACAGACCTTAAAACGCTGGCAGATCCTGAGTCAGGTTGCTGCCATAGACTTGAGTCTGGCCAAACTATATGAATCGCATCTGGATGTACTGGCGATACTGCATGAACTGCATGCTGGTCCTGAGCAGATTGTCGGATTGACTGCTATCTGGGCGGCAGAGGGTGGTCCTAAACCTTTGCAGCTGGAAGATGATCTGCTTTCCGGAATTAAACCATGGTGTTCAGCCGCCGGCCAGGTACAGCAGGCTTTATTGACCTATCGGGATGAAGAAGAACACTCGCAACTGTTACTGGTAGATATGACCCAGGATGGGATTCAGATCAATACCAGTGCCTGGCATGCCGTGGGGATGCAACATACACGCACGGCTGAGGTCAGCTTCAATCAGGTCAAGGCCAAAACCATCAGCAAGCCAAACTATTATCTGGATCGTCATGGATTCTGGCATGGTGCGGCTGGTGTCGCTGCCTGCTGGTTTGGTGCAACGCTCAAACTGGCCGGTTATTTAAAACATGCCATGCATCATAAAACTAATCCATTTAGAGAAATGTATCTGGGTGAGGTCAGTAGCAAGCTGTATGCAACTCGTGCACTATTTTATGAGGCTGCAAAATTGATTGATGCCGACCCTAGGCATAATCATGAGCTAATGATCCGAGCTTTACGTGCCCAGGTCGAAGACTCTGCACTGGCAGTACTGGAACTTTGTGGTAAAGCCTTGGGTGCAGCACCATATTGCCAGGAGGCGGATTTTGCCCGCTGTGTAGCAGATTTGCCCGTATTTATCCGGCAAAGCCATGCTGCATTTGATTTGCAGTGTATTGGTCAACTGACGATGGAGGATGAACAGACATGGGCACTTTAAAACATCCAATCGTTGAAGACCGTATTATTCAGGGTGAAGGAACAGCGCTAGAAGAATGGCAGCAGAGTCAGCAGCTCCATCATTTAAAAGCGCTTGAACTGAGTAAAATATTTCCCCTAAATAGTCGCATTTGTATTGTTGCTCCACATCCGGATGATGAAGTTCTTGGCTGTGGTGGACTGATTCAGCAGCTGGATGCAGCGGGTTATGAGATTGTTCTGTTTGCAGTCACCAATGGCACAGCCAGTCATCCCGACTCCAGACTATATACACCAGAGCAGCTGGATCATATCCGACCCCAGGAAACAATAAATGCTTTAGGCGTTCTCGATCTGAAACAATCGATACAGCGTATTGCGCTGAATATCCAGGATGGTGAAGTAGCGCAACAACGTGACCAGTTGGTTGCTGCTTTAAAACCGTATTTGCAAGCAAATGATATTCTGGTAACCACTTTTGAACATGATGGCCATCCTGATCATGAGATTACAGGTCAGGTAAGCAAACAGCTTGCAGCAACGCATTCTTTAAAATGTTTACAGGTGCTGATCTGGACCTGGCATTGGGCCAGTCCTGGAGATAGTCGTATTCCTTGGCATAAAGCCCTTAGACTTGAACTCAACCCAAAGCAGTTAGCGCGTAAAATAGAAGCCATGCAATGTTTTAAAAGCCAGCTTGAACTGGACTCCAGTACAGGTAAAGCTGCTATCGTATCGGGCAGCGCATTAGCACGTCTTTTACAGCCATGGGAGGTCTATATTGATGACGAAGGCCATCTATAATCATGACTACTTCGCCGAGCTGTATCGCATAAATAATGGCGATCCCTGGCAGTATGAACAGCGCTGGTATGAGAAGCGCAAACGCGATATGACATTGGCTGTACTACCTTATCCGAAATTTAAAAATGGTATTGAAATTGGCTGTAGTAATGGAGTACTGAGCGCCGAGCTAGCTGAACGATGCGAAGCTTTACTGTGTATGGATGCCAATTCGACCGCCATACAGCTAGCGAATCAACGCCTGATCCATGATCATGTCAAAGTGGTGCAGGGGATTGTGCCTCTGGATTTGCCACCACAGCAATTTGATCTGATTGTTGCCAGCGAAATGCTATATTACCTTGAAGAAAATATTCTGCTGCAACTGGTTGAATGGATGAATACGCATCTCAGTCCACAAGGCTGTATTGTGGCCTGCCACTGGCGACATGCGATTGAAGGCTTTAGTCTGAATGGAGAACAGGTTCATCAGATTTTAAAACAGCGATTGCATTATTATCACCACACACAGTTACAGGATGCCGATTTTTTTCTGGATGTCTGGACACATGACGTAAATTCGATTGCTGTACAGGAAGGATTGTTATGAAAAAAATTGGTGTTGTCATTCCGGCCTGTAACGAAGAAGAAGAAATCGAACATTGTCTGCAGGCATTGGAACAGGCACGCCAAAAATTTTATCAGGACATGCCTCAAAGTCATTGCATACAAATTCAAATTCTTGTCGTGATGGATAGCTGTACTGATGCTACAGCAGAAAAGTTAAACACTTATAATGTTTTAGCTATAAGTTGTAACTATCGTTGTGTAGGAAAAACCCGTGATCTCGGTATACAGCATTTGATCCAACAAGGCTATGACTGGATTTGCTGTACGGATGCAGATTCCAGAGTACATCCAGACTGGTTTAAGACCATGCTGCTGCATCAGCCTACACATGTGATTTGCGGAGTCGTTGAAATTGCGCAATGGGAGCACTTAAGTTTAGCTACCCAAAAAAAATATCTGCACCATTATCAGGATTATATGGGGCATCGGCATATTCATGGTGCTAACCTTTGTTTTAAAGCATCGAGTTATAAGCTTCTTGGTGGCTTCAAACCTATGCCATGTCATGAAGATGTAGATCTGGTTAAACGCGCGGAAAAAATGGGAATGCATATTACCTGGTCTAACCAGTTGAGAGTGGTAACCAGCAGTCGCCTGATTTCACGTGTCCGTGAAGGATTTTCACAATTTTTATGGAGCATTGAACGACAAAATCAGGATAACAAATCCAATACAAAATGCCTGAGAAAAATTATTTGAAAATTTTTGAAACTATATTTTTCAATGAATCATAGGCTTAACAATTTGGCCGATTTTTTTGATTAAAACCTATTCCATTTAAAATAAAACTGCTTATAATTCATCCAAATTAAGCCCTGTGAACTAATACATTTCAAGTATAAGTTCATGGGGTTTTTCTATGGATCAACGGTTTGGGATACCGCACCGAAATTTTTACTGGTTCTTACTATGTACGCTCCGTTATTACCTGCTTCTCTTCGTGCGCTTCCACGTAGTCATTGGCAACGTATTGCCACTGCACTATGTTTTTTCGCTCTGGGTTTTAGTACCGCTGCCTGGGCACCGTTGATTCCACTGGTGCAGCAACGTCTGAATTTGAGCCATTCGGATTTCGGTGTGCTATTGCTTGCCGCTGGCGTAGGTTCAATGATTGCCATGCCATTGGCAGGTCGTATGGCACATCGTTACGGCTGTCGTTCCGTTATTGCTACGGTACTGGCTGCATTTGTTATGATTCTGCCTGCATTGGCATTTAGCCCGACTAAATTGCTATTGGCAGCCGCTTTATTCTGCTTCGGTGCTAGCGCTGGCGCCCTCGGCGTATCGGTTAACCTTCAGGCAATTAAACTGGAAAGTCAGCAACGTAAAAGCATGATGTCACTGTTCCACGGCGTATGTAGCCTGGGTGGTTTGGCAGGTGTGTTAGGTATGACCAGTATGCTGGCATTTGGTCTTGCACTGCCTTTAAGTGTACTGGTGATCAGTATGAGCATTTTACTGATCATGGTATTTGCTGTGCCATTCTGTCTAAAAGCAGAAGCTGCAGCTGAAGCAACAGAATCTGAAGATAACACTCAGAAGGTTTCCCATAAACCACGTCCAACATTTGCAATTCTTTGCATGGGATTGATCTGTTTTATCGCTTTTCTGTCTGAAGGCGCAGCGATGGACTGGAGTGGAATTTACCTGAATACTCAATTTAAAGTTCAAGCATCTCAAGCTGGTCTAGCTTACAGTTGCTTTGCTGCTTTAATGGTTGCAGGACGTTTAAGTGGCCATTTGATTATTCGCTTCTTTGGTGAAAAGAACACGATTCTGTACAGTGCCACTTTGGCAGGTTTGGGTCTTCTGACTGTGGTATTTGCACCAGTGTGGTATGTGGCTTTGATTGGCTATGCGATCCTGGGTCTGGGTAGCGCCAATATAGTTCCGTTGATGTTCTCACGTGCAGGACGTCAAACTGAATTACCAAAACATATTGCTTTATCTTATGTTTCTGTATTTGCTTATACCGGTTCTTTGCTTGGGCCAGCATTGGTGGGATTCGGAAGCGAGATCATAGGTCTAAGCCAGGTATTCTTTATCATTGCAGTTGGCCTGATCAGTATTACTGTACTGAACCAGCTGACTTCTGCTCCAGCAACTGCGGCAGAAGCAGAAAAAACACAAACACCAGCATAAAGCTGGTGTTTTTTGTTTAAATCAAAGCAATTTAATGCTGTAAATAAAGATCGTGAGAGGGTGACTTGCTAAGTGGCTGGTAAATATACTGGCTACTTACATGTTTAAGATCTTTTAAGAAACAATCACGCCAATGCACTATGTCATAGTCTATCAGGCCTTGAAATAGCGCCTGATAACGTGCAATACGTTCAGACTTCGGCATTTTCACTGCCAGCTTTAAGGCTTTGATCATGCTGTTGTTATCATGAGGATCGACCAGTAAAGCTTCACGCATCTGTTCAGCAGCACCCGCATATTTGGACAGAATCAAAATGCCCGGATTTTCTGGATCCTGAGCAGCAATATATTCCTTCGCTACCAGATTCATGCCATCACGTACTGAATTGACCCAGCAGATTTCCGACTTGCGATATAAACGCATCAAGGCATGATGGCCTAAAGCATCATAATGACAGTCAAAGACCGGTTGATCTGTATGAGAGAAATCCTGATTCAGCTGATCGACACCTCGTTTTAAATCCCGATACAGATTGGCATAGGTCGGAACTTCCAGTCTGCAAGGACAGGCAATCTGAAACTGGCGTATTTTCGACAACATTTCAGGAGTTTCCTGGAAACATTGACGCAGCGCATCCACCTTCTGTAATAAGCCCTTGCTATAGTCAATTCGGTCTACTGAAATGATATGTTTAACATCAGGTGATGAACTGAAATCAAATGGCAGTTCAGTATCAGTGAGTTGTCCCGCACGACGCTGGATTGCAGTAGGATGTACACTGATCGGATAAGCTTTTACTTCTACCTGACGCTGTCCATTACGCAGAATATTGTTGGTATGTGCAGTTAGAGACAATGTAGTTTTCAGGAAATCATAACAGTTTCTCTGATCCTGCTGCGTTTGCATGCCAAGCAGGTCGTACTGTGCCAGATGCGCTGCAAGATGCTGGCTGCAGGCTAGATCTTTCCATTTTTGTGTCTCTGGAAATGGAATATGCAGGAAGAAACCGATACGATTGCGCATGCCCAACTGACGGCAGTAATGTGCAACACTTAAGAAATGATAGTCATGCACCCAGATCATGTCACCCGGTTCGATAATTTTCTGCAACTGGCGGGCAAACTTGAAATTGACATCCTGATAGATCCGGTAATCCTGATCTGAGTAATCAATATATTGATTCTGGTCATGCATTAGCGGCCATAGTGCACCATTCGCAAAACCGCAGTAAAAACCCTGATATTCAGCTTCAGAGAAACTACAGGTATGATATTCAATCTGCTGATCTTTCAGGACGTCAAAGGAATTCTGCCTATACGCCGTCTTTTTGCCATTCCATCCCATCCAGATGCCACCTATACCATTTAAGGCATCTTCTAGAGCAACCGCAAGACCACCTGCTTGAGTGGCATTCGGGTTCGGTAATGTTACACGGTTGGATAATACAATGAGTCGGGACACGTTTTTTCTCCTTTCATTTCTTGTTTTAACGCTTTTAGTGATGTTAAAAATTCATGTAAGAAAAAACCGACATCTGCCACGTCGTCTAAACGAGCTTTGGCTGCGCTTTCTCCTGGGCCAACTTTGATTGACATACCTCCATAGTCATTAATGATGTGAAAACCAGCTTCATCCGTTAAATCGTCCCCAATGAAAATGGGGTAAAACTGCTCAGCTTCAAGATCCTCTAAAATATGCTGGATTGCCGCACCTTTATTGCAGCCGTGGGGAACCAGTTCATAGACACATTTGCCGCTTTTTAATTCAAAACTTGATAATTGTTTAAGATAATTATCAATAATGGCTTTTGCCTGATCTGCATATTCAGGATGTTCACGGAAATGCAGGGCAACTGAATGGGTTTTAGTTTCTACCCGGATCGGCTGCCATTTATGCTGCTGCTCAAGTACACTAGATTTGAGTTGTTCAAGTTCTTTGTGATTGATATAAAAAAGTTTTCGACCTATACCGTCTTGCTGTAGCAGCTCTACGCCATGTGATCCGATAATATTCCAGCGATAAGGCTGAATCAGTCGTTGTGCTTGCTCGATAGAACGTCCAGTAACCAGATATAAAGGTAAAAATTGCTGGATTTGTGCAATATTATTTAGGGTAGAAGAGGGGATAAAACTCTGTTCAGGATCTGGATGAAATTCTGAAAGTGTACCGTCAATGTCTAAAAATAAAATACAGGGTAAGGAATTATATTTAGCTCTCCGATCCAGCTTTTTCGCTATCTCGGGATAAATAGAATCTAGAACAGCATTTGTAGTTTTCATTGTTAGGGTGTAATAAATTACAGTCTCTTGATGCATTGATTATTTTTATAACATGTCAAGATCTGGGATCTGCTTATTCCTATAATGAATAATACATTTCACCTATCTACTGTAACGTTGCAATATCTTGTAAAAATGTCTTGAAAATCACATTTTTATAAAATTCTCTCTCAATCAGAGATTTCAAAAATCTATCAAGATATGAATAAGCATAGTTTTGTATAAGAATTTTTATAACACCCAAGGAGCATTGTCAGTTTATAAATGCAGTGTTAAGAAGTGATCTAAAAAGAAAAACAGAGAGAAGAAGATCATTTTGTCAAAGCAAACTTACTAAAAACTATGAGCATAGATAAAAATGCACGGCTCATTGATCGAGGAATGCATCATCATAATAATTAGGATATAAGCAATTAAGCTCTCAATAAATTTTATGCTGCCATGGCAGCGACGGTCACTGTGGTTGCAGTGACCGCGGGTGTGGTCAATAAAACTCTCCCCCTAGCAAGTCACTTCAGATTTAAGTTACCTAGAACCACAATCTTTTACTGACTCTACAGGCATGACACAACCTGCCATTACATTAAAAAATACTAAATTAGGAACACGACAGTTCGAAAGTCAAGTTCAACGACCATTACTCACAAATTCAGATGCACAATGGAGTAATTACACTCGCGATTATGATTATCCCAATATGGTCACTTTGCCTGTACAGTGGATTAAAATGCGTGATGGTACCAAAATCGCAATTCGTGTTACCTTGCCAGCTGATCAGAATAAACAACCCGATTTTACTAAACCACATCCAGTGATTTTAATCCAGACACTCTACAATACAGGCCTTGCAGGCCAGATTGCGGATATGGCAGGCGGCCCGAATCCTGAGTTTGTAGGCCGTGGTTATGCCACAGTAGCTGCAGATGTACATGGTACCGGTTCTTCAGAAGGGGTATGGCAGGCATTTGATGGCATTAAACAGCAGGACAGTTTTGAAATTATTGACTGGGCTGGCAAACAGTTATGGTCAAATGGCAATATTGGTCTCTATGGTGTTTCTTATCTAGGTATTACCAGTCTGCTGGGGGCATCTACCCAGCATCCGGCATTAAAAGCCGCATTTCCAATGGTATCAATTGGTGATGGTGAGCGTGATATTTTATACAATGACGGGCAGTTTAATACCAACTTTATCCTATTGTGGATGAGTCGGGTTGGCTTGCTTGGCGCATTACCAGTTGATGCGATTCAAACTGATCCAGTGAATGGTATTACTCTAGGGCTGGATAAAATTCAGAATTTGCTGAAGGCAAAGCCTCACCATCAAATCATTCTTGTTTTCAAAATTAGCTTTTAAAATATAAGTCGGGTTAACTGCTGGGAATGTTAGTAGATATAAATACAAATTGAATAAATATCATTATTATTATTTAAAACTGAAAAAAACTAACAGATAAAAATTTTATGCTTTATGATCAGCATATTGAAATTGCTTTATGAAAATTCTGCAGGAAGACATGTTAGAACTTCGTCATTTAAAAACTTTAGTTGCTTTACGAGAACATGGTTCATTGGTCGCCGCTGCAGGAGATTTGTGTCTTACACCTTCAGCCTTATCTCATCAATTGCGTGAAATTGATCAATGGTTTGGCGTAGAAGTCGTAAATCGCCGTAGTCGGCCTGTGAGCTTTTCCAATGTTGGACAGCGATTACTTAAACTGGCAGATGAAATATTGCCTCAGGTACAGATTGCCCAAAGTGATATTACTCGTATTGTCCATGGACAGACGGGACGTATTATTTTCTCCTCTGAATGTCATAGCTGCTTTGACTGGCTGATGCCTTTACTCAATCAGTATCGCATCCAATATCCAGATGTAGATTTAGACTTTGCTTCAGGCTTTGAAGCCAATCCGCATGAGCTTTTACAAACTGGTGAGTTTGACTTGCTGATTACCACCGATCCGATCGCATTAAAAGGGATAGAGTATTTTCCGATTTTTGAATATGAATCACGTTTGGTACTTTCCAATACTCATCCACTGGTACGTGCCAAAGAGATTAGCGTACAGCAACTGGCAGAAGAAACACTGGTGACTTACCCGGTGGATAAACATCGCCTAGACATCATGTCACGCCTGTTTATTCCAGCCAATATCTTGCCAAAACAGATCCGGACGACTGATTTAACCCAGATGTTGATTCAGCTGGTGGCAAGTGGACGCGGAATTGCAGCATTACCGGACTGGGTGGTGAATGAATATGAACAGAAAGGCTGGGTAAGCTCCCGCCGTCTGGATTGCGTCGCACCTGAAGGATTACGCCGTACTTTATTTGCAGGCTATCGCACTGAAGAAAAACAGAAAGATTATTTTGAAGGGTTCCTGAAGCAGTTAGAACGGTTCTCCAAGAAAAGAGAGGCATATTATGATTAACGCTTGTTATTATTTTTTAAACATAGGTAATGCAAGAAAGACTCTGATCCACTGTTCAAACTGAAAGCTTGAAAATAATCCCGCCAAAATCAGAGCCTTTCATTTCAACTCAAGCTGCAAATAAAGGACTGAATCCATGCTTACGCAGCAATTTCCGGTACATGCTAGAACTGCGATCTGCCGGGAAATGTGCTTCTAAAGACAAGTCTAAAGGCAGATATTCAGGTTTCTGGTTTTCGACGATTAACCGGTCTTCTTCAAAAATTTTCAGGTTAAAGTCATAGGCATCTTCAACTGGCAGGTCTTTGTCATAATTCCGGCAGATGGGTGCAAACAGCCGCGTAGTACGTGCTGTCATAGGCGAAGCTGCATTCATAATGACCTGTTTGGCATCATTGGGAAAATGAATGGTCAAGGTCGCGGTAAAGGGTACACTGATTTCAAAATGGCGTAGCCATTTAAAGTCTTTTGCACCGCGCTGATCCAGCCCGATCGGATAGCGTCCAACGGTACTGATATAGTCAGCAGCAAAACCATAATCGGTTTCATAGGTTTGATAATCGGGTACTTCTGAATTATCCGGATCGCCAAAAGTATCTGGATGCACCCATGCAAAATGTGCGACATCAATGAAACCTTCTAGCTGCCGACCGGCAAAACACTGAATATCAACTTTCGGGCAAACCAGTTGCTGGTAATCTGCTTCATCCCAGTAAGGCATTTGCGGAATATTTGCCTCAGCCTGTTTATCTGCCAGCAGTGAGCACCAGATCAGACCATATTTTTCTACGGCGGCATAGGTTTTTAGATTGAAACGCTCAGAGATTTTTTGCTGCGGATGGGCCGGGATACGATTACATTTTCCACCTGATCCAAAGCGTAGACCGTGATAAGGACAAACCACACCTTGTCCATCATTTTTTCCCAGACTTAAAGCCACCCCTCGGTGTGGACAGGTATCTCGCGCCACAATAATTTCATTCTTCATTTTATAAATTACCAAGGGCATATCCAGCAACATGGTCCCGATTGGCTGTTCAGAGACTTCGCGTGCCAAGGCTACCGGATACCAGTATTGCGCTAACAGGTGCCAGTCATGTTCTGAAAATGTCATATGAACAGGTAAGTCAGGCTGATGCGTGAGGATGGTTTTACTATTCATGATTGGCTCAAATCGGTGTTATTCGATTGAATATAGATCAACAGCCTATTCACTGAAATTAGAGAAATCCGTATGAGGTATTGAGAAAATTAGAACACTCTTTACCATTTGAAGATCATTCTCTTTTATATGTGAGCATATTTTGAGAATTAACGCGTCTTTATGGAAAAGGTAGACCTCACAAATCATTTATTAGGCTGCTGGCTGAGAAATCTGACTTTTTAGCTGTTCCATCTGTTCAATAATATGCTTGATCATTAGCTGGGAGGCTCGTGAAATCTGACGTTTTGGCGCCACGCAAAGGGCAATGGTCAAAGGACGTACACCTTTTTCCGTAATCAGTTTAAAGATCAGTTCATCGCGTTGCAGTTCCGGGAAGACATCCAGATAACTCAAGATGCCAATACCGGTATTGGCCTTGATCATGCTGTTCATCAGGCGGATATCATTGGATTCCGTTTTGCGTGCCGGAATGAATTTGTGATGTTTGTACATGGCCTGTACATAGTCATGAATGATCAGCGGCTCTGCTGCGATAAAATGATTGTCATCCAAGGTATCTGAAAAATAGATTCGTTCAGCCTCAGCTAGGGGATGCTGTTTGGACATGACAAAGCCCAAAGGCAATTCCAGAAAATGCAGTACTTCCAGCTGATGATGGGCTTTGGGATTAAGAATCAGCCCGAAATCCAGTTCGGTATCGATAATTTTTCGGGCAATCACTTCACTGTCTGCCACCCGTATATTGAAATTGATCCAAGGATACTGCGCATACATATGCTGTAGTGACTGCATTACAAAGCCTTCGCTCAAGGCAGAAATTAATCCAAATTCGATACTGCCACGTTTGAGTCCCTGAATTTCATCAAAGCGAATACAGGTCTGCTGAAACTCCTTTTGCCATTTTAGAATATCGGCATATAGCATTTCACCCGCTAAAGTTAACTTCAGTCCGTTTGGCAAACGTTCAAACAGGTCAATACCTAGCTCTTCTTCAGCCAGGGCGATCTGCCGGTGAACTGCAGATACCGAAATAAATAACTGATCTGCAGCCTTACGTAAACTGCCACTTTTCGCCACTGCAATAAAGTAATCAGAAAAGCGCGAAAACGGGGTATTTATCAATTTACGCAAGCCTGTTTCACCTGTACTTAAAATTCAATAAAAGCTTTATGCGAGTTTTATGCCAAAGCAGGAAGCTAAGGTCCAAGCCAAGCAAGTATTACAAGGTACTGTTCTAATTTTTAGAATGATTTATACGAAACATTCTAATAGACGAAAAAGTAAAAAAACGAGTAATTTCAATTGTAAATAACTGGAACGCTAGCCAGCACAAGCCACGTTTCAGGGGATTAAAAATATTCAGGATTTTGCAGAAAAAAGGTTTGATATGAACGCTATTCCAATGATCAATGTATTTAGCAAGCCATGCTACAGCCAGTTTGATGATCAGGATTGGGAAATTCTGGCGCATCATTGGTATCCGGTTGCACGTATTCAGGACGTGAACGAAAAGCCACAGCAAGTCACTTTGCTGGATGTCAAACTGGCAATTTATAAAACTGAAAGCGGCGTCATTCATCTGGTACGCGATATCTGTCCGCATCGTGGTGTACCACTGAGCAAGGGCTGGGTTTCTGGGGGAAATATTGTCTGTCCCTATCATGGTCTGCAATACAACGAACAGGGAAAATGTATCAAAATCCCAGCGCAACCCGAGTTGACTAAAATCTCAGACCGTTTCTCGCTCACAAAATTTCCAGTCGTAGAAAAATACGGTCTGATCTGGACCAGCCTGTTTAGCCGGAATGAAATTGCTGCCAATTTCCCGGTACTAGATACCTGGGATACCGCAGAACATCAATCTATTTTACCGCCATTTGTGGATATTGCCGGTTCGAGTGGTCGTCAGTTAGAAGGCTTTATTGATGTAGCGCATTTTGCCTGGGTGCATCACAATGCTTTTGCCGATCGCGATAATCCGGTGGTGCCGAAATACAATACCGAACGTACGTCTTATGGTCTGCATACTGAATATGTCAGTAATGTCAGCAATTATCCTCATGGCATGCAGCATCTGGCACCTGAAGGCTTTTTATGGAAACGCGTGTTTGATGTCTATCCACCATTTTCCGCCATATTAACTGTACATTTTCCAAATGAAGGCATTCTTAAAATCCTGAATGCCTGCTGTCCAGTGTCACACAACCAAACCAGACTCTTTGTACCATTAACCCGAAATTTTGATACCACTGGCGATTTACAGGCAGTTTATGATTTTAACGCACAGATCTTTGCTGAAGACCAGGAACTGGTAGAAAGTCAAAAACCGGAAGAGCTGCCACTGGATATTTCCATGGAAGCACATTTTGAAGCAGACCGCTCGTCAACAACTTATCGACGTATATTGGCAGAATGGGGATTAAGTAAACGTTATATTGTTTAAAATAAACCAGTAGATTTTATTTAATAAGCGGGGACTATATTTAAATAAATTACACTTTCTTAAAATGCAAAGAATCTATTTAAATATTCAATCATTTAAAATTTATTCTGGTATAAATAAATGAGCTGTCCAAATCATCAGCAGATATTAAAGTTTTTAAGACTTTCCAATGACGTGGGACGGCGTGCTACCCAGCTGGGACATCATCCTTTTGGAGCAGTACTGGTGGCGCCAGATCATGAAACGGTGCTGCTCACCCAATGTAATATTGATACGGTCAATCATGCAGAATCAACATTAGCCCGTATTGCTGCGACCAATTATCCAGCAGATTATTTATGGCAATGTACGCTTTATACGGCAGTAGAACCTTGCTGTATGTGTGCTGGAACCATCTATTGGGCCAATATAGGCCGTGTAGTTTATGGTATTTCGGAAGGACATTTACTTGAATGTACCGGTAATCATCAGGAAAACCCAACGATGAGTGTCAGCTCACACTATATCTTTAGCCATGGACAAAAGGACATTGACTTGATTGGACCAGTACCTGAGATTGAAGCTGAAACGGTCAGTTTACAACAGCAATTCTGGCAAAGCAGATAAGCCTTTTTAGAAGAAAATCCCATTTTAAAAATGGGATTTTTTATTTTACATAAATTATTTTAAATATAAATGCACATCTTAATAGCATTTAATTGTATTAAATGCACTTATTTAATTCATTTTATTTAATATTAAAAAAATTATTTATTAATAAAAATTAAAATATTAAAAAAATACTTTTATTTTAAAAGAAATAAATTAAATAAATCATTTTTTAATTAAGTTGGAATAGTTATTGCTAATTATAAAAAGAACCGATTTTACTCATCTGAGTAAAGTTATTGATTAGTGTGCATGGGGCACAAGTACAAAAAGAGCGGAAGAGAATGAAAGAAAAAAAGACCTTTAAAACCGGATTCAAAACACTGATGGGGATGCTGTGTGCGGGTGGCCTGATGGCGGCATCAATGACTCAAGCACAGGATAAAGCAGCATTTGTATATATTGGCCCAACCAGTGACCATGGCTGGACCTATTCACATGATCAGGGCCGGATCAAGACTGAAAAGGCGCTGGCCGGCAAATATAAAACCTCCTATATCGAAAATGTTCCAGAAACTGCCGACGCAGAGCGTGTTATCCGTAACCTGGCGCAGCAGGGGAATAAAGTCGTTTTTGCCACCTCATTTGGCTATATGAATGCCATGGAGAAAGTTTCCAAGCAGTTCCCGAATACGGTATTTATGCACGCCACTGGTTATAAGCAGGGCAAAAACCTGGGCGTATATGACGTTCGTACCTATGAGGGTGCCTATATGCTCGGTGTAGTTGCTGGACAGAAAACCAAAAACAATGTTTTAGGTGTCGTGGCATCATTCCCGATTCCTGAAGTGGTGCGCAACATCAATGCTTATACTCTGGGTGCACAAAGCGTGAATCCAAAAGTGAAAACCAAAGTGATCTGGGTCAATTCATGGTTTAACCCGGGCAAGGAACGGGATGCTGCATTGGCATTGATTGCTCAAGGTGCCGATGTGTTGATGCAAAATACTGATTCTCCGGCAGTCGTTCAGGCAGCTGAACAGAAAGGGGTCTATGCCTTTGGCTGGGACTCGGATATGAGCAAATTCGGTCCTAAAGCCCATCTGGCGGCTTCTGTACTCCATTGGGAAAAAATCTACACCCCAGTGATGACTCAGGTCAGCAATAAAACATGGAAGCCAAGTGCACTGTGGTATGGGGTAAAACAGAAAGCAGTCGATATTGAGAGCTTCGGACCAATGGTAACCGCAGGTGAGAAAAAGAAAGCACTTGCTGTTCGAGATGCGATCCTGAAAGGTACCTTGCACCCATTTACTGGCCCGCTCTATAAACAGGATGGTTCAATCGTCATTGCTAAAGGTAAAACACTGGATGATGCCACCCTGAGCAAAATGAACTACTACGTAAAAGGTGTAGAAGGTTCACTTCCGAAATAAAAAACAAAATAACAGCCATCACATCATTCTAAACACAGGCTCATGATTCATCTGGCCTTTAGCAAAAGGCAGATGAATCAACCAGCCGCATAAATCAGGGCACTTATGATGAATCCAACACATGATCTGTCTACACCTATGCCCAAGATGAATACAGGTTCAGGCAAGGATATTCCGCGACTGGAGCTAGTCAATATCTGTAAAAGCTACAACTCACTCAAGGCAAATGACCAGATTCATTTGACTGTATACCCTGGACAGATCCACGCCATCTTGGGTGAAAATGGTGCTGGGAAAAGCACCCTGATGAAAATTATCTATGGTGCAGTCAAAGCCAATCAGGGACAAATTCTGTGGAATGGTAAAGAAGTCCGAATAGACAGTCCTTCAATGGCAAGAAAACTCGGGATCGGCATGGTCTATCAGCATTTTTCCCTGTTTGAAACCCTGACTGTTGCTGAAAATATTCTATTGGGACTGGATGAAAAAGTAGATTTACCGAACCTGAGCAAGAAAATTATTGCCGTTTCTGAACAGTATGGTTTACCTGTCGATCCGCGAAGGGAAGTTCATTCCTTATCGGTAGGTGAGCGGCAGCGTGTAGAAATTATTCGTTGCCTGTTACAACATCCAGCGCTGATTATCCTGGATGAACCGACTTCAGTTTTGACACCCCAAGCGGTACGGCAGTTATTTAAAACTCTGCGCATGCTGGCATCTCAGGGAGTTTCTATTTTATATATCAGTCATAAACTGCATGAAATTAAAGAACTCTGTGATGAAGCCACGATTTTGCGTAATGGAAAAGTCACCGGAAACGTCGATCCACGAGAAAAATCGACCAGTGATTTGGCCCGCCTGATGATTGGCCGTGATTTACCCACTTATATACGTGCAGAATATCAGGGCATACCAGAAACCTGTTTTCAGGTTGAAAATCTTGGCTATCAGTCTGATGATCCTTTTGGTGTGTCCTTACAAAATATCAATCTTAGCGTTCAGGCAGGTGAAATTGTCGGTATTGCTGGTATTTCCGGAAATGGACAGGCTGAACTGCTGTCTTTACTGTCCGGCGAAGCGCTGACCAAAACTGGCAGGCTTTATCTGGAACAACAGGAGATTACTGCATTAACTGCTGGCCAGCGGCGTAATGTGGGACTTGGGTTTGTACCGGAAGAACGTTTAGGTCGTGGTGCCGTCCCCAATATGACATTGGCTCAAAATGCGCTATTGACCGCCTATCGTCAGAAATTCACCCGTTGGGGCTTGATTAAATTCTCAGATATCCAGACTTTTGCTGAAAAAATTATCAAAAAATTTGGGGTTAAGGCCAGTGGTGCGAACGCAGAAGCCCGTTCTTTATCGGGTGGGAATTTGCAAAAATTTATTGTCGGCCGTGAAATTATGCAGAATCCAAAATTCCTGATCGTGGCTCAGCCCACATGGGGCGTAGATGTAGGCGCTTCCATGTTTATCCGCCAGACGCTGATCGATCTGTCACGTCAAGGGGTCGGTATTCTGGTGATTTCTGAAGAACTCGAAGAACTGTTTGAGATGAGCGATCGCATTTGTGTACTCGCCAATGGCGAGTTGTCGAATCCAATTCCAACCCAACAAACCAATGCAGAAAGTATTGGCTTACTCATGTCTGGCATTCAACGCCATGAAGCGACCTCGACGACGGCAGAGGAGCAACACGCGCATGCTTAAGACTTTATTTAAACAACAAATGATCTGGGGAGGATGAGCACATGCATTTACTCGAACCACGTGAACATCCGTCACAACTGATGAAATGGCTGTCACCAGTCATTGCCCTGGCAGCCATGCTGGTCGTTGGCAGTATTTTATTTTTAATGCTGGGGATTAGTCCTGCACAGGCCATGTATGTGTTTTTTGTTGAACCGCTGATGACCTCTTATGGCTGGAGCGAGTTGGCCGTTAAAGCAGGTCCTTTGATTCTGATTGCTCTCGGTTTAGCTGTTGGGTTTCGTGCCAAACTGTTCAATATCGGTGCCGAAGGTCAGCTGATCATGGGTGCCATTTTTGGCGGTGGTATCGCACTGCTGTTCCATGAACAGGCAGGTTGGTGGATTTTACCTCTTATGATTTTTATGGGTGCAATTGGCGGTGCCTTATGGGGCGCAATTCCTGCATTACTGAAAACCCATTTTAATGCCGAGGAAACCCTGACCACCTTGATGATGAACTATGTCGCACTGTTTGTATTGCTCTATCTGGTTAATGGTCCTTGGCGTGATTCAGAGGGTATGAATTTTCCGCAAACTGTCATGTTTAGTGAAAGTGCAACCTTACCAATGATTCTGGAAGGAACACGGGTTAATGCTTCAATCTTTATCATCGCTGTGGCTGTGCTTCTGTTCTGGCTCTTTATGCGTAAAAGTATGACTGCTTTTAAACTGGAAGTCAGCGGACAGGCTCCTCTAGCTGCTAAATATGCTGGTTTCTCATCTTCCAAAGCGATCTGGCTGAGTCTGGTGATTTCCGGAATGATGGCGGGGATTGCCGGGATATGTGAAGTAGCAGGCCCAATCGGCCAGCTGAATCCGAGCCTGTCACCGGGTTATGGCTATGCTGCAATTATTGTCGCTTATCTGGGTCGTCTGAATCCGATTGGTATCGTACTTTCCGGATCATTAATGGCATTGATTTATCTCGGTGGGGAAATGGCACAAATGCAATTACAGCTTCCGGTTGCGATTACCGGGATATTCCAAGGCTTGCTGCTGTTTTTCCTGTTGGGATCGGATGCCTTGATTGAAAACCGTTACCGCTTTGCCAAAAAACGTGTAGTGCCTGCAGCTGAACCTGTTTCGGCAAATGCTTAACAAGACCGGAGGAAGAACAATATGGCTATAGAAATGACCGCAATTCTGGCCGGTACAATCGCCGCAGCAACGCCTCTAATCTTTGCTGGTTTAGGTGAGTTGGTGTCACAACGTACTGGGGTAATTAATTTAGGCGTAGAAGGCATGATGCTGGTCGGTGCTATTGCCGGTTTTGCCTTTGCTGCCCAATATGAAGCCAGTGTATTTAGTGCCTTATTGATCGGTGGGCTGGCAGGTATGCTGATGGCATTGATCTTTGCTTTCTTCACCTTATCACTTAGTACCAATCAGTCGGCCTGTGGTTTGGCTTTAACTATTTTTGGGCTGGGTATTTCTGCATTTTTAGGTCAGAACTATGTCAGCATGGCTTTACCGGGTTTAAGTAGCTGGAATATACCTGTACTGGCAGATATTCCCTTCATTGGTCCAATCCTGTTTCAGCAAAACTATGTGGTCTATCTGTCCATACTGGCATTTTTTGCTGTGTGGTTTGTATTGGCAAAAACCCGTCTGGGCTTGCTGTTAAAAGCAGTAGGAGAGTCACCTGAAAGTGCACATGCCATGGGTTACCACGTACTGGCTATTCGCTACGGCGCCGTCCTGTTTGGCGGCTTGATGGCAGGTATTGGGGGAGCATTCTTATCCACTGTATATACCCCAATGTGGATTGAAAATATGGTCGCAGGTCGGGGCTGGATTGCAATTGCTCTGGTGGTCTTTGCTGTCTGGAAACCATCCCGACTGATGTTGGGTGCTTATCTGTTCGGTGGTGTGACCATTCTGCAGTTTCATGCGCAGGCATTGGGAATCAAAGTACCCAATGAGTTTTTAGCAGCTCTGCCTTATCTGGCGACGATTGTAGTACTAGTCGTGATTTCCCGAGACAAGAAACTTTTGAAGATGAATCTGCCAGCGTCATTAGGCAAAACGTTTGTGCCTTAAACCTATCAATTAAAAAGATGATATAGAACAAAATGAAAATTTTAGCAGCAGCCTATGTGCTGACCATGAATAGTCAAAATGAATGCATCAAAAATGGGGCGATATTGATTGAGGGAGACCGAATCAAGGCCATAGGAACCAAGACCGAACTTATCCAAAAGTATCCCAATGTCATCGTACGTGATTATCCTGAAGCCCTATTAATGCCAGGCTTAATCAATACGCACTGTCATTCCGGACTATTAAGAGGCACTGCTGAAGGACTGCCAGTATGGGATTGGCTGGAACAGTTTATTGATCCCATGCATCGTGTGCTTCAACCTGAAGATGCCAAGGCTGCCTCGTACTTGTGTTATGCAGAAGCGTTATTATCCGGTACCACGACCATTGTCGATATGTGGCGCTACATGGATGGTAGTGCAGAAGCCGCACAACAGCTTGGTATCCGTGCTATCTTGGTACCTTATGTCGCCGAGCACCCTGACCATGACTATTTTGAAACCTTAAAAACGAATGAAGCCCTGATTGATCGTTGGCATCAGCAAAGTCATGGCCAAATTCAGGTCTGGGTGGGCTTAGAACATCTGTTTTATGCTGAACCTCATGCACTCAAACGTATTCAAAGCTTATGCCAGGATTATCAGACCGGTTTTCACACCCATAGCAATGAAAGCCAGTTTGATGTCCAGGAAAACTTGCGCCGTCATCGTGTACGTCCAATCCAGACACTGGAACAGCTGGGTCTTTTAGATATGCCACATACCTTACTTGCACATTGTGTGTGGGCAGATTCTAATGAAATTCGAATTTTGAAAGAACACAATGTTGGAGTTGCCCATAATCCAGTTTCAAACATGAAACTGGCCTCAGGTGCTGCGCCTGTACTGGATATGCTCAAACAGGGGATTGCTGTCGGTTTAGGCACAGATGGAGAAAAAGAAAATAACAATCTGGATATGTTTGAGGAAATGAAGACGGCTTCTTTATTGGCCAAGTTTTCTTCTTTGGATGCAGCAGCCCTAGATGCGTGGTCTGTTTGCCAGATGGCAACCTGCTTAGGTGCAAAGGCATTGGGCATGCAGGATCAGATTGGTAGCCTGCAAGTGGGGAAACTAGCTGACATTATTGTTGTAGATATCGCTACCCCACGTATGACGCCGTTGGTGGATGAAGGCCGGTTATTTAATTTATATACTAATCTTGTACATGCTGTTCAGGGACAGGATGTCATTATGACCATGGTTGGCGGTAAAATTGTCACTGAAGGTGGGCAATTGCTGAATGCACATCTACAAAGTTTAATCGATGAAGTCAATCGGGTTACACCTTTACTCTTTAAACGACGTGATGCATGGATGGCACACAAAGGTAAAGCCATCAATGAATTAAATCGAAATTCAGCTGAGGAAACTGAATAAATACGATCTTAGCAATGAGCTATATTGCAGGCTGTATAAACCAGTAACCCAAATTTAAACCTGTATACCTATCCTGGTCGCATTGTCCTATTTTAGTGATTTCAAAGATTCCACATATCATGACGACGCTAAGCAGAAATATTCGAGGAGCAGATTATGCTGCCATTTATGTGGTCGGAGATCTGCATGGTTGCTATCGCCTTCTGATGCAAGAATTGGAAAAAATCCGGTTTAATTTTGAGCAAGACTTGCTGATATGTACCGGTGATCTGGTGGATCGAGGCAGTGAAAATCTGGAATGTATTTCTTTATTAGATCAGCCATGGTTCTTGAGCGTCCGCGGCAATCACGAAGAAATGTGCATCAAAGGGCGTGAGGATGTATGGATTCAGGATATGCATGCACGAAATGGTGGCGAATGGTTCTATCTGTTGTCCACCGAAAAACAGGATGAACTCAGCGCAATCTTCTCTCAGCTTCCATTGGTCATTGAAATTCAACTTGAAGATAAAAAGATTGGCATTTTGCATGCGGATATTGATATCCATGACTGGAATCAGTTTAAGACAAACATTGCCAAAGGTGAACGAAAAATTCCGGGTTTAACTTCAGCTTATACCAATGCGTTATGGGGGAGAGGCCGTATCCGGCATCATTCCAAGTGCTATGGAACCGTTAAAAACATTGATGAGATCTATTTAGGACATACCATTGTGCAAAGACATACCCAGATTGATAACTGTCACTATATTGATGTCGGTTCCTCTTATACGCAGCAGCTGTGTATCGTCAAAATTAAATGAGGATAAGGGCGGTAGTATAAAAGATCTCCTTACGAAAAAATGAAAAGCCATCAATATGATGGCTTGATTAAACGATTTAATAGGTTTTATAAGGTAAAAACTTGCCAGACAATACGACATTTACCCGGTCACCGTTTGGATTTTCCTCACGCTGAATATCCATGCTGAAGTCAATTGCGCTCATAATGCCATCACCAAATTCTTCATGGATCAGCTCTTTAATCGTCGAACCATATACATTTACAACTTCATACCAGCGGTAAATTAAAGGATCAGTAGGAACACTGGTTGGCAAAGAGCCTTTGTAAGGTACAATTTGCAGCCATGCCACTGCCTCATCACTAAGCTCAAAAATCTGACCAACTTTCTCTGCCTGCTGTTTATTAAATGCCATTTGTCCTAGGCAGGCAGCCGTTACCCATTCTTTAGAAAGACCAATTTCCTTGGCGACATCTGCCCATTTAATTGATTTTAAAACTTTCGCTGAAATGATCATGTCAGTTACTTGTTGACGATGGGTAATCATAAAAATCTCCAGATTATTTTTGAAATACATTTATATGAATTTTCATTAATGCAGTTCTCATGCCAACTAGAGGACCAAATTAGTTTTAAATAGAGTGTAAAAAATTGAATGATTTTTAAATAATTTATGGCACAGCTTTTGCTTCATTTATAACAAGCATGGCAATGGCGCCATAACAAAATTACCTGTTCTGATATTTAAGGCAATGACGCCTAAGGTTTCAAAGACCTTAGGCGTCTTTTTGTTTAAAAACAGGTCCAGATATTAAAAATGAGGACGATGACATGGCATATCTTGCTCCTGCAGAGTTTGCAAAAAAAGTGGTAGATGCGGGTGAATCCAAATTACATATGGCAACCCGTGATGTATTGATTCGTGCCTTTATGGCAGGTGCGATTTTGGCACTGGCAGCGGTATTTGCCATTACCATAGCCGTGCAAACAGGATCACCACTGATTGGTGCGCTCCTGTTTCCAGTTGGTTTTTGTATGTTGTATTTATTAGGCTATGACCTTTTAACTGGGGTATTTGTACTTACGCCGTTGGCATGGCTAGATAAACGCCCAGGGGTGACATGGGGACGTATTCTAAAAAACTGGGGCTTGGTGTTTGTAGGGAACTTTACAGGTTGTTTGGTTGTTGCGGTGCTCATGGCAGCGGTTTATACCATGGGTTTTGCAGCAGATCCAAACCCTGTCGGCGTGAAAATTGCGCATATTGGCGAGGAGCGGACATTAGGTTATGCCGAATACGGATTCGCCGGCTGGATGACTATTTTTATCCGTGGCATGCTGTGTAACTGGATGGTGTCATTAGGTGTCATTGGTGCGATGATGTCTACTACCGTGAGTGGCAAATTTATTGCCATGTGGATGCCAATTATGCTGTTCTTTGCCATGGGCTTTGAGCACTCTGTCGTGAACATGTTCCTGTTCCCATTTGCCATGATGATGGGCGGTGACTTCTCGATTGCTGACTATTTCCTATGGAATGAACTGCCAGTTGCTTTAGGTAATCTGGTGGGTGGTTTGGCATTAACAGGTCTGGCACTTTATACCACCCATGTCCGTACTGGTGTTAAAAAAGAATTTTAATATTCACCATTTTATAAAGGGATCATATAGATCCCTTTTTGAGCTTTCAGCATGAAAAAAACATTAAAAGTCAGTATTGGGCAATATTCTACTGCCGGAATTAAACAACAGAACCAGGATTTCCATGGAGTATATCTGCCCGAAGGACATGTGCTGAAACAGAAAGGTATTGCCTGTGTTATAGCGGATGGAATCGGTAGCAGTAATGTCAGTCATCTTGCAGCAGAAACCGCCGTTGGCAGTTTTTTATCTGATTATTATTCTACTTCAGATGCCTGGAGCACACAGACTTCAGCAGAACGAGTAATCCGCGCAACCAATTCATGGCTTTATGCACAGACTCAACAAAGTCAAGGACGTTTTGATAAAGATCGAGGTTATGTTTGTACCTTATCTGCACTGATTTTAAAACAGCAACAAGCCCATATTTTTCATGTTGGTGATAGTCGTATTTACCGCATTCGCGATCATGAAATTGAATTACTAACCCATGATCATCGTGTCTGGTTATCTTCCAGAGAGCATTATCTTAGTCGAGCCTTAGGTGCGGATTATCGTATTGAAATTGATTACCGAAATATTGAGCTCAAAGAAAAAGATATTTTTTTACTGATGACCGATGGGGTCTATGAATTTGTCACAGATCAACAATTGTTAGATTTAACTTTAATAGATGGGGATTTAAATCAACTTGCCAAAGCATTCGTTGAAAAAGCCTTAGAACAGGGCAGTGATGATAACTTAAGTCTCCAGGTGATCCGTGTAGAACAGTTACCTGAACTGAATCAGTTTCATATTCAGCAGAATTATGTATTTCCACAACAGCTCAGTAAAGGTGAAGTTTTTGAAGGCTATGTGATTGATAAAATTTTGCACCAAAATCATCGCAGTTGCCTGTATTTGGCACACGATACTCAACAGCAGCCTTTGGTCATAAAAACTTTGGGGGTAGATTTACAGCAAGATAAGAATGCCGTAGAGCAGTTTCAACTCGAAGATTGGGTATCGAAACGTCTGAAACATGACAACCTGATGCACTGTTATCCACATAACACAGAGAAAAAATATTTATTCCAATGTTATGAATATTTGCAGGGTGAAACCTTGGCTCAATGGCTGCATCGCCAGGAAAAGCCTTTAAAGCTCGATGATATTTTACCAATTTTGCAACAAACGGCCTTGGCTTTAAATGCAATGCATCGGCTGGAGATGCTGCATCAGGATATACGGCCAAAAAACATCATGGTTTTAAATACAGAAAGTGCCATGAAAATTAAACTGATTGATTATGGTTCAACAGCAGTAAGAGGTCTAGTCGAAATTAATCCTAAAAATGCGAATCGAGCACTCGGAACCTTGGCATTTATGGCACCGGAGTATTTTATTGATCATTCGCCATCTGTACATTCAGACCAATTTTCTTTGGCGGTCATGGCCTATTATTTACTCACCAAACAATTACCTTATGGCACAGATTTAGCTCGCTGTAACAGTTTAAAGCAGCTTAAAAAAGTTCAATATCATTCCATCAGGAAATATCGGCCTGATTTACCTATATGGTTAGATAAAATTTTAGGCCAAGCGCTGAGTATTGAACCGACACATCGTTTTGAGGCTTTGTCTGAACTCATTCATAATCTAACGCATCCTTCCAAAGAATTATTAAACTCTAAACCACCAGCAATCATTGAACGTGATCCTTTACGTTTTTGGCAAATGAGTTGCGCCGTATTAGGGCTATTATTTTTACTGAGTATTGCATGGCCATTTATTTGAAAAGACAGGATCAAACCATGCTTAAAATTAGAGGGATATAGATAAGTTTTTATTCAAACTAGACCATAAGGTTAAATGTCAAAAGCACAGCAATCAATCAACAACCAGATAAAACAAGAACCCTATAGTTGTCATTTGAACAGACTTCTAAGATAAGCAGATAACAACAAAAAAGCAGGGAACCAAAATGTCTACTCAAATTTTATCGTCTATCCTGAGTACTGCCATGATATTGGCATTCGCTGGATGTACATCGTCATCCAAGTCTCCGATTACAGACAGTTATGGTTCTCAACCTCAGCTGCCTGAACCCAAATCCAGTTTGTTCCCTGTCGTTAATATCGCACCAGCCAAAGGTTGGCCGGTAAATACCATGCCTACACCGGCTGCGGGATTAAAAGTGCAGGCATTTGCCAAAGGTCTTCAGCATCCACGTTGGCTCTATGTTCTGCCGAATGGAGATGTATTGGTGGCGGAAACCGATGCGCCGCCCAAGCCTGAAGATAGTCAGGGGATTAAGGGTAAAATCATGAAAGTGGTCATGAAAAGGGCGGGATCTTCTCATCCAAGTCCTAATCGTATTAGTCTACTTCGTGATAATAACCATGACGGCGTTGCTGATCAGAAAACAGTATTTTTGCAGAATTTAAACTCACCATTTGGCATGACCCTAGTTGGAAATACACTATATGTAGCGAATACAGATGCTTTAGTAGGTTTTCCTTATCAGCCAGGTATCACTCAAATCAAAGAAAGTGGTCGCAAAGTATTGGCTTTACCGGCAGGTCCCTTAAACCATCATTGGACCAAAAACGTGATTGCCAATCCTGAAGGAACCAAACTCTACATTACAGTTGGCTCCAACAGTAATGTAGCTGAAAATGGCCTAGACCAAGAAAAAGGACGAGCTCTGATCATGGAATTTGATATGGCCAGTTCTAAGGCACGTCCATTTGCAACTGGCTTACGTAATCCTAATGGTATGGATTGGCAGCCTCAAAGTGGAGCATTATGGACGGTAGTCAATGAGCGGGATGAAATCGGGAATGATTTGGTACCTGACTATATGACCTCAGTGAAAGACGGCGCTTTTTATGGCTGGCCTTATAGTTATTATGGTCAACATGTAGATACACGGGTAAAACCACAAAATCCCGGACTGGTAGCACGGGCGATTAAACCGGATTATGCATTAGGCAACCACACGGCATCATTAGGTTTGAGTTTTTATAAAGCTGAGTTAATGCCTCAATATCGCGGCGGTGCACTAATTGGTCAGCATGGTTCTTGGAACAGGAAACCACATAGTGGCTATAAAGTAATTTTTGTACCATTTAGTAATGGTCAGCCTTCCGGTACCCCACAAGATGTCCTGACAGGCTTTTTAAGCAAAAATGGAGAGGCACTAGGAAGGCCAGTGGGTGTAACAGTAGATTTATCAGGCGCAATATTGGTTGCTGATGATGTAGGAGATACGATTTGGCGTGTGTCACCAGATGAACAGGTCCGTTAATCAGCAAGAAAAGGGATAGAAATATTGATGTTTATATTCAAAAACTTAAATACCAGTATGCTATAGTTTTACTTGGGAAAATATTCAGAAAAATAAAAGCCTTATAGTCTCTCCCAAAACTATAAGGCTTAGCGGCTGTAGTCTCTTCTTTTATCACTTACTATCCCGGTAAGTTCGCTGTCTTGGCGACTTTATTATCGTTATAATGCGATTATTATCAGCTTTCCTTGCTGACTCTTTATGTGAAATATAATGTCAAAAATTTTAATGATAGAAAATAGGGTAATTACTCTAATTTGTGTAAGCAATTTCCTACAAAAAATAACACCTTTATACAAAATAAAACATTATATGAAAATTCTTGTAAATATATTCATTTTTAATGCACTTAAACCAAAGTATCTTAATGATTTTTATTAAAAAATAATTAATACGTTATATACCCTTTAGGTATCATTGCTTGACCCAATGACCATAATTGAGCTCTTCTAAGAAGCCAATTTAACAAATTAATAGCAATCTATATTCTCCATCATTTTCAACAGGAGCTCTATGCACACAGGGTAAAACTTGCTGTGCTGGATGATCAACAGCGAGTCGCCAGAGATTTCCCGTGCCTAAATTGACAGGCTTTACATCAGCTTTAGCCCGATAATGCAGATCGAAGAAATATTCTTCCAGAAACGCCTCAAACTCAGTTTCTGGTCCGTCATGTAACTGCTTGAGTTGTTCCCTGATTTCAGGAATCAAGATTTTTTGCTCAACCTGGTCATTGGGCAAAATCTCACTTGCAGCACCGTGATAGGTGCATAAAAATGTATCCGTTTCGATAGGGGAGCGATCCACATGATAGGAATAGACATCGGTCGAAATAAAATCAAACTCATCATCCCGTTCATAGCATTTTAGCAAATTCAGGGAAGGAGAAACGCCGTAGTCAGTCAATAGCTGCATATCTTTTAATATGATTTCTCTAGCCACCTGACCCTGTTCAGAAAGCTGAAGCGCCAAAAGATCTTTAACAGAAACTTCAGTCATATTTCCTTTTAAATCAAGTTTAGCAACGATTTCTTTAAAATCACCACACAAATTTCTAGACCAGCAGATGGCATTCGCTTCGCCAAAAAAATCCGAATATACAAGTTCAGAAAAAGTTGAAACCACTCGAACTTGAGGATTGCCAGAAAAGGTATTGGTCATTTCAGAATGAAGTCGCTACTTATAAATCGTGCTCAATAATACACTTTGATGTTTAGAAATGAATAATGATCGGCAACATAAACTAGAATCTTAATTTCCCTAATTTGTACAGTCCACTCGGTAAGATGAATTTAACTCATCTTTTACTGAATTTATATCGTTTTACTCATGTTTGGATTCGCGCTTAAATACAGCCATACAGCAATTTGCTTTTTTTATAAAAATTTAGGTGGCATATCTCCATGAGTACAGCATTCCAATGTTCAATTAAACGTATTCGTTTTGATGAGAACTACGAACCAGCAAACAATACACGTTTAACCACCAACTTTGCCAATCTGGCACGTGGTGAAAGCCGTCAGGAGAATCTTCGTCGTACACTTGCGATGATTAATAACCGTTTTAATAGCTTGGCAACGGCCGATAACCCTAAAGGCGATCGTTATTCACTAGAAATTGACATCATCTCTGCTGAAATTGATATTGAGGGAAATGGTCAAACCTTTCCATTTATTGAAACCTTGAAAAGTACCGTTATTGACCATCATACCAATGAACGCATTGAAGGTATGATCGGGAATAGCTTTTCATCTTATGTACGTGATTATGACTTCAGTGTGGTATTGCCATCACTCCGCTGTAAGGCCAATGAAAAACCTGAAGACTTTGGTGACCTGCACGGCAAGCTGTACCAGCATCTTGTGAATTCAGCAGTCTTTAAAGCTGAATTTAATAAACAGCCTGTGATTTGTCTGAGTGTTTCCACTACGAAAACCTACTACCGCAGTGCCAATGTGCATCCTGTTCTAGGCGTAGAATACACCAATGATGACTACTCACGTACCGATGAATATTTTAAAAAAATGGGCTTAAGTGTTCGCTACTTTAAACCTGAAAATGGCAATGCGCCGTTGGCATTCTACTTTGCTGGTGACTTGCTGCATGATTACACCGATTTTGAACTGATCAGTGCGATCAGCACCATGGAAAGCTTCCAGAAAATCTATCGTCCTGAAATTTATAATACCAATTCACCTGCAGGGGTGGTGTATCAGCCTAGCTTGAGCTATGGCGATTATTCATTGACCCGCATTGTCTATGACCGTGTTGAACGGGGTGAATTGGCAGTCAAACAGGGTAAATGGACCGAGGAAAACTTCATTAAGCCGTATAAAGACATTCTGGATGAGTGGGCTGCCAATTTTAAAGTAGCAACGGCTCAGCAAGACAACGCTGCCTGATAGATCACATATATAAACGAATTTAGAGAAAGAAGATTAGACATGGCACTTTTACAACCTGAAAAGTTACTCCCGACCTCTACAGCAGGCAGCTTGCCAAAACCGTCCTGGCTGGCAGAACCTGAAAAGCTCTGGTCAGCTTGGAAACTCGAAGGTGCAGAATTACTAGAAGCGAAACGTGATGCCTTAAAACTGTCTTTGCATGAACAAGTTCATGCTGGCATTGATATTGTCAGTGATGGTGAACAGACCCGTCAGCACTTTGTGACCACGTTTATTGAGCATCTTGAAGGGGTGGATTTTGAGAAACGTGAAACCATGCGTATCCGTAACCGTTATGATGCCAGCGTACCTTCAGTAGTTGGTGAAGTTTCCCGTAAAAAAGCAGTGTTCGTGGATGATGCAAAATTTTTGCGTAGCCAAACCACGCAGCCGATCAAATGGGCACTGCCTGGTCCAATGACCATGATTGATACTTTGTATGATGGTCACTACAAGAGCCGTGAAAAACTAGCATGGGAATTTGCCAAAATTCTGAACCAGGAAGCACTTGAATTAGAGGCAGCAGGGGTCGATATCATTCAGTTTGATGAGCCAGCATTTAATGTGTTTTTTGATGAAGTGAATGATTGGGGCGTCGCGACTTTAGAGCGTGCGCTTGAAGGTCTGAAATGTGAAACTGCGGTACACATTTGCTATGGTTATGGCATTAAAGCCAATACCGATTGGAAAAAGACCCTCGGTAATGAATGGCGTCAGTACGAAGCAGCCTTCCCTAAACTGCAACAATCAAAAATTGATATTGTATCGCTTGAGTGTCAAAACTCACGTGTGCCGATGGAGCTGATTGAGCTGATTCGGGGTAAAAAAGTCATGGTCGGTGCGATTGATGTTGCAACCAATCAAATCGAAACGCCTGAAGAAGTTGCCAATACACTGCGTAAAGCATTGCAATTTGTGGATGCAGACAAACTGTATCCATCAACCAACTGTGGGATGACACCGTTGTCTCGTCAAGTGGCTCGGGGCAAACTCGAAGCACTAAGTGCAGGGGCTGCGATTGTTCGTCAAGAGCTGGGCGCTTAGCAGGAAATGGTCTTCACCAGAGGAGGGTAAATGATCCATAAATTATTTGCCTGACTTTGAGTAAAGGCAGGTTACATATACATTTGAGACAAAAGAGATGATTGAAGCAACTGACTTTAGAAATGCAATGTCCTTATTAACCACGGCTGTAAATGTGATTACGACCGAAGGTATAGCAGGAACACATGGCTTTACCGCATCTGCCGTTTGTAGTGTGACGGATACACCGCCGACATTGCTGGTGTGTATGAATCAATCTTCTCGCTCGCATGCACATTTTATGAGAAATAACGTGCTGGCAGTAAATGTACTCAGCACGCAGCATGAATACATCTCAAATGCATTTGCATCTAGTAAATTCAGCTCAGAAGAGCGATTTAAGATAGGCGAGTGGACAACTCTTAAGACAGGTGCTCCAATTTTAGAAGATGCTTTGGTGAGTTTTGATTGCCAGATTGAAGAAATTCAAAAAGTGGGAACACACAGTATTTTCTTATGTCGAGTCATCGCGATTAGACAAAGTCAGCAGGAGGAGAGTCTGGTGTATTTCAACCGTGCGTATCATCAGGTCGGTCAACTAGAAACTGCGTAAATGTTCATTATTTTAATATTGAATTCTTTTAAAGTGTGTAATCGAGACCAGAATCCTCAGCCTGGTTCATAAAAATTAGGCTAATCAAAGTTTAGCAATTTGATTTTTTAGCTTCAATTTCTTCGGAAAATTTCAAAATTAACTTTGATGAACATCAATATTGGAATTACATATTTAACTGACGTCTACCTAAAGTCTGCTGCACACTTTTTTAGCTAAAAGGGTACAAGATTCAGTTTCATTCAGAATAGGAACTTAATTTTTTTAGTTTCTTTTACTACTAGATTTTAAAATGTCTATTTTATCGTAATCTTGAATCAGTACGCCTTTATCTACTAAAAGCTCTTTTATCCTGTTGTTTTAATAAAATACTTTATACTGCTAAAGCCATCTCATGACATGCAGGACAGCTCATGCGTTTCCTCCAATCTATAAGAACAGCGCTTCAGTCCCGACTTTATTTCTTTATTATCTTTCCATCTATCCTGATTTGGTATTTTATTTTCTATTCAGCGACTCATTTAAGCTGGTCTACCTGCATTTTGATGAGCTGGAACATTACCATTTATGCCTACTTACTTTTTACTATCAAAAAGCTCTGGCACATAGACCATCACCATATTCTACAACGTGCCATAAAACAGGATGCCAGCAAATGGGTTATTCTGGTGCTTGTCATCATCACTTTAGTGATGTGTTTTATTGCCATAATTATTGAAATTCATCATTTACCTAAAGATGCTGCCATTAGAACCGGCCATTTAGAGCTATCCATCCTGACTATTATTTCGGCCTGGTTCCTGATGCATACCATTTTTGCGATTCATTATGCTCATGACTTTTATTTAGCCCTTGAAAAGCATAAACATGGCGGACTGGCTTTTCCAAATACGCCAAATCCAACCTATCCCGATTTTCTGTATTTTAGCTATATTATTGGCACTTCAGCGCAAACGGCCGATGTATCAATTACTCGCCAACCCATGAGAATACTCAATACTTTACATTTGCTTCTGGCGTATGGATTCAATACCACGATTTTGGCCATCGCTATTAATGTAACAGCAACCTTTATCAGTACTTGAACACACAGCATTTAATAATAAATAAACTGCAGTGCTAGGACTGTGACTTGTAAATTTCTCAGATGTTCAAATGAGTGCAATTGGAAAAATGCAATCCATGCAATAAAAATTGGTAAATAAGAGCGCTCACCCATTCATGAGCTGTTCTGAACAAGAGTTTATTTAATAAAGAGTTGTTTCTTCGGGCGAAATAAATATACGATCATGATGTTGAGAAAAAAAAAGAGACTATACCGTGCGTCATTCTTATCATCTTGAAAAACATTATTTTGAACGGGCGGGCTGGTTGCGCGCAGCTGTACTCGGGGCAAATGACGGAATTATTTCTGTCACCAGTCTGGTGGTGGGAATGGCAGCCAGTGGCGCGTCCACACATACCTTGTTGGTGACTTGTGTAGCCGGATTAATTTCCGGAGCTGCGTCGATGGCTGCTGGAGAATATATCTCGGTCAAATCCCAGCAGGATATTGAAAAGAATGATCTGAATATGGAAGCACGTGAGCTTAAACGTCATCCAGAACATGAACTGAAAGAACTGGAAAATATTTATATCCAGCGTGGCTTAACCCCTGAGGTGGCCCAGCAAGTTGCCTTGCAGCTCACCGCACATAATGCTTTAGATGCACATGCCCGCGATGAAATTGGTATATCAGAAAACACTTCGGCTCAGCCTTTTCGAGCTGCATTTTCATCCGCTATCGCTTTTACTATAGGCTCACTATTTCCTCTACTTTCTATTTTGTTACTACCTGAACAGTACCTGGATAAAGGCGTGATGCTGATCGGTGTGCTTAGCCTCGGGATTATGGGTGCACTGGCAAGTTATACAGGAGGGGTGAATATCTGGAAAGGTTCGGCTCGAGTCATGCTTTGGGGGGTGATTGCCATGCTATTTAGCTCCTGGATCGGCTCATTATTTAATGTGGCTGTAGCTTAAATGTACTCAGGATATACTTTTCAAATTCGCACTAGCCAGGGAATCACATCCTTTTTAAAATAATAAGTCTAAACAAGGTTGGAACAGTAGCATTGAAAATTTTATGAAGTTCGCAAAGAAAGTATTTTAAGTCATTTTTAAGCTTCAGATTTTAGGCTAAAGCATCTTAAAGTCTTTGAACTAAAAAAATGCTTAAGCTGCTTTCTTTTCCCGGTCTACGCCAGATCAAACCCATCAGCCTTGCACGCTTTAACCTGTTACTCGCCATTTGGCTGGGGCTGGTCTTAAATGTTGCTTTCTATCAGAAAATCCATCAACTGACGCCCTATACCAATCTCAAGGCAGGCGCATTATTGGCGGCTACAGTCCTGGTGGTTATCGGCTTGTACAATCTGGTCTTGCAATGGCTGAACTGGAAATGGAATGCCAAAATACTCGCCAGCGTGTTGATCATTCTGGGCGGTTTTAGTGCTTATTTTGTCAATAGTCTGGGTGTGGTGATTACCCCGGAGCAGATCCAGAATATGCTGCAGACCGATGCCCGTGAAGTCCGTGATCTCTGGTCAATACGACTGGTGATCTGGACGCTGGTCTTTGTGGTTTTTCCGCTGTGTATCGTCTGGATGCTAAACATTCAGCCTGCATCTTTCGGGCGTCAATTGTGGCATAAAAGCCTGAGCAGTCTGCTTTCAGCCGGATTAATTCTAGGACTGTTATTCTGTTTTTATGTCGATTATGCAGCCATCTTCCGCGAGCACCGCGATCTAAAGGGCATGATTTCCCCGCAAAACAGCATTGCGTCCACCGTATCTTATTATAAAAAGAAAGCACCTAAAGCCAATTTGCCTTTAATCACTTATGGTGAAGATGCCCATCTGCTACAGCAGGCTCAAATGCAGAAGCAACCCAAATTGATGGTGTTGGTGGTCGGGGAGACTGCACGTGCCGAGAGTTTTGCGTTAAATGGTTATGCGCGTAATACCAATCCTGAACTGGGCAAGTTAGCGGTGATTAATTTTAGTCAGGTCAGTTCCTGTGGTACAGCAACTGCCGTTTCAGTTCCGTGTATGTTTTCAGGCATGTCCCGTCAGAATTATGACGAACAGTTAGCCAGCCACCGTGAAGGTTTACTGGATATCGCTCAGCGTGCCGGTTATCAGGTGACCTGGATCGACAATAATTCTGGCTGTAAAGGAGCTTGTGACCGGGTGCAGCAATACCAGATTCCTGCACCATTGAAACAGAAGTGGTGTGATGCTGCTGGGGAATGTTTTGATGAAATTCTGGTGGATAGCCTGAAAGATTATCTGGCGCATCTGGACACAAACAACTTGAAACCGCAATTAATCGTGCTGCATCAGATGGGCAGTCACGGGCCAGCGTATTTCAAGCGTTCCAAAGCGCCGTATCAGCCGTTCCAGCCGACCTGTAACAGCAATGCCATTCAGGGCTGCAGCGCTGACGAGTTAAAGAACAGCTATGATAATTCGATTGTCTATACAGATCATGTACTCGCTCAGGTTATTGAGACCCTAAAACAGCAAAGCCAGTATCAGACCGGTTTTTGGTATCTGTCTGATCACGGAGAATCGACCGGAGAGCATGGTTTATATCTGCATGGTGCACCTTATAGTATGGCGCCGACCCAGCAAACCCATGTTCCGATGCTGATGTGGTTCTCGCAGGACTGGACGCAGCAGAATGCCCGGCAAGTGAGCTGTCTCAAAGCACAGACCAAACAGGCACGCAGTCAGGATCATCTTTTCCCAAGCTTATTAAGCCTGCTGGATATAAAAACGCAAGTGACTGAAGCTAAAAATGATATGCTTGCACAATGCTCATCATCATTAAAGAACAGAGCTTGAAATGCATAAAATACTGATTATCGAAGACGACTTTATGATTGCCGAGTCGACTGAAACCTTGCTCAAGCTGCATCAATTTGATGTGCATTGGGTCAACAATGGCCTGGATGGTTTAAAGCAGTTACAACAGCAGGCCTATGATATTGCCCTGCTGGATCTGGGCCTGCCGATGATGGATGGCATGCAGGTACTCAAACATATCCGGCAGAAGTTCCCCAATTTGCCGGTGCTGATTATCTCTGCCCGGGATCAGTTACAGAACCGGGTCGATGGGCTAAATCAGGGGGCAGATGATTACTTGATTAAACCCTATGAATTTGATGAACTGCTGGCCCGTATTCATGCTTTGATCCGACGCAGTAGTCCCCCAAATACCGGGGCAGAGAGCCATAAAAAGTTATCACACAGTGGTCTGGAACTGGATCTGGAGCAGCATATCGCATGCTTTAACAGTCAGCCGATCGAGTTGTCTAATCGGGAATGGTCGATTCTCACCGCATTACTCACTCATCCCAGCAAAATTTTTTCTAAAAATGATCTAGAAGACAAGCTTTATGACTTCGATAGTGATGTCAGCAGTAATACCGTTGAAGTGTATGTGCATCATCTGCGGGCGAAATTAGGCAAAGACTTCATCCGTACCATACGTGGTCTAGGATATCGCTTAGGATAGAGCCTTATGCAGAAACGTTATTCTTTGCAAAAACGCCTGATTATCTACATTTCGTTATTTAGTCTGGTACTGGGCTGTATCCTGATTTTCGCTGCCTACCGGATTGCCCTCGAAGAAATAAATGAAGTGCTGGATAAACAGATGCAAAGTCTGGCCGAGCGCATTGCAGAAAATCATCCGCGACCACTACAAAGCCAAATTGATCTGGAAAAACAGTACAGTGAAGAAGATTTGTTTGTAGATATCTGGTCTTATGCAGAGACAGCTACTCCCTTGCATCCACAGAATGTGCTGGTTGCACCGGTCAAAAAAGCAGGTTTTTACAAGCATCAGACGCCGCATGGCACCTGGCTCACCTATATCATTCCAAGTGACCAGTTGCAGATTCAGGTGAGTCAACAGCAAAATGTCCGGCAGGAGCTGGCACTGGAACTGGCCGGCAATATGTTTCTGCCTTATGTGCTTTTCTTGCCTTTTGCTGTGTTCGGTTTAGGCTGGATGATCCGGAAAAATTTTCAGCCTTTGCATGATTTTAAAACGGAACTGGCCAGCCGCAAGGCACAAGAATTAAAGCCGATTGAAATGAAGGATTATCCCCTGGAGCTGGAACTGACCATTCAGGAAATGAATCATCTGTTTGGTCGAATTTCCCTGGCCCAACAGGAACAACGTCAATTTGTCGCAGATTCTGCCCATGAATTACGCACGCCACTGACCGCACTCAACTTGCAGCTGCAAATTTTATTGCAGCAGTTTCCGCAGAGCGACTCGCTCCATAATCTGAGTCAGGGCGTTTTGCGCATGCAGCATCTGGTCAACCAGTTATTGAGTCTGGCCAAACAGGATGCTTCCGATAGCTTAACCGAGCCGGCACAAATGCTTTCACTCAATCATATGACCGTGGCCTGCATTGAGCAACTGATCCAGCTGGCCTTACAGAAAGAGATTGATCTGGGTTTAGAACAGCAGCAGGAATTGCTGATTCATGGACAAGCTTCAGCTTTGCACTCGATTATTTATAATTTAATTGATAACGCGATTAAATACACTCCGAAAGGCGGCGTGATTAATGTATCGATTTTTCAGCAAGGCCAGCAGGCGATTTTACAGATTGAAGATAGTGGAGCCGGGATTGATCCTGCTCAATTCGCCCAGATCCGGCAGCGTTTCTACCGGATTCATAACTATGCCGAAATTGGCAGTGGTTTAGGTTTGTCGATTGTAGATAAAGCCACCGAGCGCCTGGGTGGCACGCTGGAATTTTCGCAAAGTAGCAGTCTGGGCGGCCTGTGTGTACAAGTTAAATTTCCTGTAGTCGAAGCCTGAGTGGATAGGCTTCAGTTTTTGCAGTTAAGGCTGTCTGATGTTAGTGAGTATAGGAGCAGCGGCTTTTCCCAATGATAGTTTTTGGCTAAACAGCGCATAGCCAATTACATTCATGCACCAAGTAATCCAACCGGTCCACAGGTTATGACTCAGGAAATGCGCACCACGCATCATTTGCGCCCAGCCCATGGCGAAGCCTAAAATCACTGCTGCGATCAGGAAAAAATAAGCCCGCTTGCGGTTAGCAATCCGATAGACAAAATAACCAGCCATCAAGGCAAAACCGCTGGATGCATGTCCGCCGGGAAAACAGTGTCCGGCAGTAGCACTCAAATCCCACAAAATACCCTCATGGGTGGGAATGATCATATCCCAGGGGCAAGCATGCGCCGACTGGGATTTTAAAATGCCAATCGAGGCCGTGGTCAGCACCACCATGCTAAAGAAATAGCCAAATTCCCAGCGCCGTTGATGCCAGTTCTGCCATTTCAGTGAAGCCAGCCAACCGGCTAACAATGTTATGTACACCAGAATCAGCAGATTTTTGACATAGCGGTGATTGAGCTCGGCCAGTGCCCAGTGTTGCCGCAGGGGAAATTGTCCCTGATCGTCAATGAACGGATAAATCAGCTGTAAATCAATTGCTCCACCTACATCAAAAAAATTCCAGAGCATCAGAAAACTGAAAATCAGTAGCAATATTTGTGTCAGTAAAAACCGGGAATGCTCGGATATCATTTTAAATCTTCCATTTTTCTTGCTGTAGCAGGCGAGGGATCAAATCAAGTAACCCGCTAAAATAAGACCCCAGGTCACGGTAATTAAACTGAGTGCTACAAACTGGGCAGCGCTGCCCATATCCTTGGCATTTTTAGACAGTTCATGCTGCTCCATGGATATACGGTCTACCACCGCCTCAATCGCCGAGTTAAGCAGTTCAACGATTAGCGCCAACAGACACACGGCCACCATCAGTGCTTGCTCAACCCGGCTCACCGGCATGACAAAGCTCAGAGGAATCAAAATCAGGTTGATGAGCAGGATTTGCCTGAAGGCCGCTTCATTTTGAAAAGCTGTTTTAAAGCCGGCCAAGGAATAACGGGTCGCATTCAGAATACGCTGTATTCCCGAGATGCCTTTATAGGGTGAACGGTAGGAAGACATAGCTGTCATGAGTCAATAAAAGGAAACTCTAACTTAAGATTACAGGCTTAAAACTCTCTTAAAAAAAATGGTCTCTATGTGTTTTTTTAATAAAAATAATATTTAAATTTATGTGCAGAATTAAGAATTTTTTAAGTTTGGAGTTTTATCTTAAGTATTAAATTATTTTTCGTGATGTGATCCACATGACCTGCGGCAGATTTGATCTTGAATCATTCTGTTAAGAACAAGAGAAAGTATTTATGCCTAATTTAACTGCAACAATTATGGATGCTACTTCTGGTATTGGTCAGGCTATTGCAAAGGTTCTGGGCCAAAACGGGGTTAGTCTGGTTCTTGTTGGGCAGAATCAACAGATTCTGCAAAGAGTACATGACAATATAGCCCAATGTTATCCACAGCTACAACTGGATTTAATTCATTGCAACTTTGCCGATCAGCAAAGCAGGGAAGAGCTGGTAAAAGCTCTTGCTACGCTGAATAAACCCATTCACTACTACATTAACAACATCAGTATCAGTGATTTCAAGCTATTTACACAGCAGCCACAAGAAATCATGGAACAAATGATGCTGATTAATGCAGTTTATCCAATGCAGCTGATACAAAAGATCCTGCCATTGATATCTATCAGTCCGCCTGGCCAGGTCATTAATGTAGGTTCAACCTTTGGCAGTATTGGCTATCCTGGATATGCGAGTTATTGTGCCAGCCAATTTGCCTTGCGTGGTGCAACCGAAGCACTAGCCCGTGAATACAGCAAAAGTTCAATCAGATTCAGATACTTTTCATTACGGGTTACCGAAACCAATATTCATCATTCAAATGCAATAGAAATGAATATCAGACTGGGAAAAAATATTGACAGTCCCGAATTTGTTGCTGAAGAACTGTATCAGTTTTTACATCGAGATTGTCAGTCGTATCAGGTCGGCTATCCTGAAAAAATTTCGATAGCTGTTAACCAGATTTTACCAGACTTAATATCAGCATCGATTAATAGAGAGTTACCAACGATTTGTGAATGTGCAGAAAAAGTTGCTAGTTTCTAACTGTGATTCACAGACTGAAGAAGCAGGATAGTAATATAGTTCCCTTAAAGTGGCAGGTATCAATCCCTCCTTGGATACCTGCTTTTTTTTAGAAAAATACTCAAAAATAAAGCTGCAAATTACAAGTCTTCCAAGTAGAAGATAGCTGAACCTATGATTAGTTGTATTGGATTTCACTTATATATTGATCCGAAGTCCACTTCATACTTTAATATTTATATCAATTTAACTCTAAACAAAAATATTCTTTTTATTGACCAGTTAACTCTTAAAATTAAAAAAACATTCAAAAATTAAAATGCCGGCATTGAGCCAGCATTTTAATTTAAGTGAGCTATTTAACCGGCTATAACACCGCCATCATTGCGCGTAATCACAACAGTTGCTGAACGTGGACGTGCGGTCTTGTTCGAACGATCTGATTGACTTGCAGGCCAGTTACTGGTTGGAGCATCAAAGGTTTTAGAATCTTCACCTGGATGCTGTACATTGATGAAAATGGCCTTATAGTCCGGTGTCATGGTTACCCCTGTGATTTCACACTCTTTTGGACCAGTCAGGAAGCGACGTAAATTTTCATCGGTCACTTGGGCACCCGCAATCGTCGCTTGACCATTAGAGGTTGTTGCTGGACCACCATCACCTACTTGTCCAGGCAGGGCAGCCAGCATCATACAGTTAGTGGTATCTGTATAAGCGCCGTCGTCTGTCTGAATCCAGAGTACGCCGCGAGGATCAAACCACATACCATCTGGTGAAGACAGATCATTATTATCATTTAAGCCCGACAGGTTGATATTGGCATCCATCGATGCTTCAGCACCGAACAGGTAGATATCCCATTCAAAGCTTTCTGATGCAGTGTTTTCTTCCTTAAAGCGAATAATATGGCCATTCACATTACCCTTACCGCCTTCAGGATCTGAGTAATTACGTGGGTTGGCAGCATCAACAGGTTGTGTTGAACTATTGCCACGGTTACTGTTATTAGTCAGGGTAACGTAGACTTCACCATTCTCCGGGTTAACGGCTACCCATTCAGGACGGTCCATCTTCGTCGCACCAACGGCATCGCCTGCCAAACGTGCAAAAGTTAAAACATCCGCATCAGAGCTAAAAGGATATACCGCATTTTCTGCAGTTAAACTATTTTTACCGTGAGCAAGTTCAATCCATTGACCAGTTCCATCTGCATTGAACTTGGCAACATAAAACTTACCGTTATTCATATATTTGTCACCAGCACGGTAGCCGGTATTGATATCTTTTGGATCCCATTTTGCATCAGAGACAAATTTGTAAATGTATTCACCACGTGAGTCATCGCCCATGTAGAAGGCAAACTGTTCACCTTCAATCGCACGGCTAGCACGACAGTCTTCGTGAGCAAAACGGCCCAGTGCAGTACGTTTCACCGGATTTGCACTGTTATCAAATGGGTCAATTTCAACAATCCAGCCAAAGGTATTTGGTGCATTACGATAGTCTTGACTTGCAGAGGCTTTGGTTACGTTAGCTGACCAGCGGTCGTACATATCTTGTGATTCAACTCCAGCCTGAGCTGTTTCCCATGCATAACGTGAAGATTTATCTAAATAAACAATACGGTCTTGATCATCGCGTTCCGGAACTTTTTGTCCTTGTGCATCTAGAACATAAACAATACTATTTTTCTCATCACGTTTAACTGTACCATCGGCATTTTTTTCAGTTTGATATGAAATATCTAAGCCTAAGCCATAACGTTTAAGTGCGGTTTTCTCAGCTTCACTACGATCTGCATATTGGTCTGTGCCTGAACGCTGGAAATAACCAATAAAGTTTTCCTCGGCAGTTAAATAAGTGCCCCATGGTGTATAACCATTACCACAGTTATTGTGTGTACCACGAGTCTGACGACCGTTAGGAGAGAAAGCAGTGCGGACTAATGGAGAGTTTGTTACCGGCCCAGAAAAATCCATCACTGTTGAAGCCGTAATACGGCGGTTAAATGGTGATGATTTAACGATTTCTACCGCTTGAGTTTCGGTGTTTTTCTTAATATGCACAATTGATACACCGTGTGCATTCACTTCACGGATGACTTCATCTTCTGGACGACGACCATCAACTTTTGTTGGTCCTTGAGGATGTAAAAAAGTTTGATTGATATATTCATGGTTCATCACCAGCAGGCCATGCTCAGATGCATTCTCGTCATAACGGCCAGTCTTAGTGCTTAAACCAAAATAGCTCATACCATCGTGGCAGTCACCAGAACGGAACTGAAAGCTTGGTCCGTTCGGAATATTGTTATCGTCCCAGTCAGAGTAGATAGGATGAATTGAATCTCCCATTGCATATAGGACAGTGGCTGTATAGCCTTCAGGAACCGTAACCCAGTCATCTAGGTTTTTTTTCACTGGGCTAAAACTTAATTTTTCTGGACGAGCATTGTTGTCTGTTGGCGGATTCGGATTGCTCTCATCGTCCCCAATATTGCCATTTTCATTGTCATCGCTACACGCAGTCAGGCTAGAAGCCAGTGCCAATGCTGCAGCCCCACTTGCAGTCTTTGCAATCAAGTCACGACGTGACATAGATTGTTCTAGAATATCCCGAAAATGATGATTATCTGAAGTGTTATTGTCCAGTTCCTGATTTTCATCATAAGGTAGGTAATCTGTCATTGTTTTATTCCCACAACTAAGGTTTGGTTGTTTTAAAGTCAGAAATAAACTAGCAGTTAAATATGACTAAAAGGTGAAGCTTTTATTTCAAAATAATTAAATAAAACATTAATTTATATAAATAAATTAATATAAAAAAGCCCCCAGTAAGGAGGCATTTTTCTTAATTAGCTATTTTTTAGATGCCGCTTTTCCAGAAATTTTCCGGCCATTAAACCTAGCTCAAACAGCAGCCACATGGGTATAGCCAGCATGATCATGGACAGGGCATCAGGGGGCGTTACAAACATGGCCACAAAAAAACACCCCACCACAATAAAGCGTCTTTTTTCTACCAAGGTCCGTGTGCTTACCACACCGATCAGAATCAATAACAGGGTAATAATCGGAATTTCAAAGGTAAATCCAAACACCAGAAAAAGTTTTAAACAGAAGGCCAGATAACTATTAATGTCAGTCATGGGCGCGACGGTTTCAGGCGATACACTGATAAAAAAATGCAGGATAGACGGTAAAGCCACCAGATAGGCAAAAGCGATACCCGCATAAAACAGGACAATGCTGCCAATCAGGAGCGGCAAAGCCAGACTTTTTTCTTTTTCATATAGTGCCGGCTTAACGAAGGCCCAAAGTTGATACAAGATAAAAGGCATGGCGATCAGCAGGGCAACAAAAAAGTTCAATTTAAACGGTGCCATAAATGTCGCAGTTACATCGGTGGCAATCATGGTGGAACTTGCCGGTAACTGGGCGCGTAAAGGCTCGGATAAAAGCTGATAAGTATGCGTCGCAAATGGTAGCAGACAGAAAAACAGTCCGATCAATATTCCTACAATCTTGAAAAGATGCTTGCGCAGAATCACTAAGTGTCGGGTAATCGGCATTTCTTCTAGATGAACTTTCTGGGGATCGCTGCTGGCTTGAGTCGACGGTAAAATATTCATACGGCCACCTTCATGTCAGGATATTTTTTTTCTTGCTTAGCGACCTGCCTAGCCGGAGTTAAATGAACCGGGGAAAGCGGTTGATTGACCAGTTCATAACTTGACTGAGTTTTCAGTACCGGCTGTTCTGAAATTTTTGTGACCGGCTCAATTGGTGCATTGAGATCAGCCATTTGTGTCTGCATTTTGGCTTCCAGTTCCTGAATACGTTTCAGCTCGGTTTGCATTTGCTCACGTAGCTCAGACAGACGCAATTCACGGTCAAGATCATTTTGTATATTGCTGACGGTTCTTTTTATCTTGGTAGACCATTTACCTATAAAACGAACTGCCTCAGGTAGCTTATCTGGTCCGAGCACTAGAAGTGCAATTACCCCAAAGGCTAGCAGCTCAGTCATTCCAATATTGAGCATGACGATACCTTAACTTTTGATTGAACTCTCGCTGACTTTAACTTCAGCATCAATAGTGCGGGGCTGTTGAATTTTTGCCGCTTCAGCCTCTTCTTCACGTACAGATTTTTTAAAGTCCTTGATTGCACCGCCAACATCTTTGCCCAGATTTTTGAGTTTAGACGTGCCAAAAAGTAAAATTACGACGATTGCAAAAATAAGTACGTGCCAAATCGATAATCCTGCCATGTTGTCCTCATTACATCTTTTTTAAATTTATGGGCTTATCTCAACATGAATAAATGACAAATCCATGACGTTTTGATGGCAGTTTGGAGACAGGAAGCAAGAGGGAAGTTCGCAATGAGTTGTGCTGTTTATTTTTTTAAATTTTTCTGGTTTATAAACTTAGTAAAGTTAATATTTTAAGAAATGAAAAAAAGTAAACATCCCCAGACCTCTATCATGTCAAAGTAGAGGTCCGGGAAAAATTAATAGCGAATCCCTAATTTTTTCAATTTTGAAATTAAGGTCGTTGGATTAATTGCAAGTAATTTGGCCGCACCATCTTCACCAAAAATTTTTCCTTCACAATGCTGGACAGCCCGTTGCAGGTTTTTAATTTCCAATTGTTTAAGGTCATCAATAGTAAGAATATCTGAATTACCATTCTCCACGAGTACATTGCTTTCTTTTGTTTGAGAAACAGGCTGACCATCTTGTTCCAATAAATACTGAAATGACACAGCACCATGACGAGCTGTAATCATGGCACGTTCCAATACATTCTGTAATTCACGGATATTACCTGGCCAATTATAGCGCTGCAGTTCCTGAATATGTTTCTGGCTAAAAGAGAGATAAGGTACTTTACGCTGCTCACAGATCAGCTTAGTAAAATGACTAACCAGAAGTGGAATGTCTTCTTTACGTTCACGTAGAGCAGGCGAGAAGATTGGAAATACATTTAGACGGAAATAGAGATCTTCACGGAAACGCTTCTGTCGGACTTCTACCTTGAGATCACGGTTAGTTGCCGCAATAATCCGCACATTTACTTTGCGCGTCCGTTCCTCACCAACCCGTTCAAAAGTGCCTTCCTGTAATACACGAAGTAACTTGCTTTGTAGCTCTAATGGAAGTTCACCAATTTCATCTAAAAACAATGTGCCTTGATCTGCCAGTTCAAAACGTCCAGCACGATCACGTATGGCACCGGTAAAGGCACCTTTGACATGACCAAAAAATTCACTTTCAAATAACTCGGGCGGAATGGCAGCACAATTGACCCGGATTAATGGCTGTTGGCTACGATGACTGGATTGATGGATAGCACGGGCGATCAATTCCTTACCTGTACCGGACTCTCCATAAATCATCACGTTCGCATCTGTTTGAGCAACGACTTTGATTTTTTCAATAATTTCCCGGATTGAACTGCTATTTCCGACAATTTCGTGATACTGGTTTTCTTGCAGGATTTCTTCCTGCAAATATTCATTTTGCTGCTCTAAACGACTTTTCAGGCTTTGTAATTCACTTAATGCTTGAGTCAATTTAGCCTCAGTATTCAGTCTCTCGGAAATATCACGGAATACCACGACTGCACCAATAATCTCACTATCACGGATCACGGGTGTACTGGTGAATTCAACCGGGAAATAACTACCATCTACCCGCCAAAAAATTTCCTGAATCCCTTCGTGTACAACACCATCATGTACGGCAGCATAAATGGGGCATTGTTCTACTGGATAATGACGGCCATCTTCATGAGTATGGTGGTGAATCTGATGGATATTCTTGCCGATAACATCTTCGGGCTTCAGTCCCAACATCTTGGCACCGACCGGATTGATAAAAGTACATAGTCCTTGCTGGTTAATACTATAAATTCCGTCACCCACAGAGCTGAGCAGTAAATGTTTGCCGCTATCTGAATCAATAAACAGTTCTTGTAAAGCTTGCCATTCTAATAGTCCGGCACGAATGGTTTTGTCCGCATTTTTATTAAATTGGCGTAGTTCCAGGTCTTTGACATCAACTAGGGACCAGATCAAGTAATCGTGTTGCTGGTAAGGCAAGTGGATTGCATGTACATCCAGCTGGATTTTCTCGCCATGATGGTCGAAAGCATAAATCTCATTATTCCATGCTTGACCTTTATTAAGAATTTCCTCGGTAAAAGCGATGAGATGCGGTAGTTGGGTAAAGTGCCCAAAAATTGAAGTCACAGATTTGTTTAGCAAGTCATGGCGTTCATAACGCAGTAAACGGGCAGCAGCAATATTGAAATCAATAAAGCGGTTTTCTCTTGGGTCAATGACAATAAGGGCTTGAGCTGTATGCTCAAAGGCTAAAGGACGTAAAGACTCTTCAGAATTTCCCCAACCCGAAATAAAGTCTGCTGCCATAATATGAAAATTCGTAGTTATAGATATGAAACTTCATAGTAATACGATTTTTCATAGTTGGAAAGAAAATTTTCAATTTAAATTTCAGTGCTCAAAATAAAAATTATTAAATAAAAACAATTATTTAATTTTTATATTTTATTCAATTTCCAGTATTGGCATGGCTTTCGCAATATCTAGGATAACCAATTCGGTTCATTTAATTCATCTGAAAACGGAGTGCATTATGCCTAGGGTAGATATCGAACAATATAAAGATGGCGACTTCCTGGTCGACTATGAAGAAAAGGTATTTGAGGATGTAAAAGCACAGCCCGGCGAAAAAGCATTAGTAACATTCCATACAGTGGCTTTTGAAGGTTCGATTGGTTTGGTTAATGTGTTACAGGCTAAACGTTTATTACGTAAAGGATTTGAAACCAAAATCCTGCTATATGGTCCAGGTGTGCAATTAGGGGTACAACGTGGTTTCCCGACTTTAGGCGCTGAAGCATTTCCAGGACATCTGGCAGTCAACAACCAGATCAAAGCATTCATGGAAGAAGGTGGCGAAGTTTATGCTTGCCGTTTTGCTTTACAGGCGCTGTATGGTCAAACCGAAAAAGCCCTGATTCCAGGAATCCGTGCCATTAATCCATTGGATGTGATGGATCTTAAACTGCTCATGCGTCGTGACAATGCACTAATTATCGATACTTGGACAGTGTAATTCAAAGATTAGGAAAAATAGGAGAGTAAAGCCATGAGTCGAATTGTAAAGGCCGCAGCAGTCCAGTGCAGTCCAGTTCTTTATAGTCAGGCAGGAACAGTGCAAAAGGTCTGTGAGCTGATTGCTGAGCTTGGACAGCAAGGTGTGGAGTTTGCAGTATTTCCCGAGACCGTGGTCCCTTATTACCCTTATTTTTCCTTTGTTCAGCCGCCGTTTGCGATGGGTAAAGAGCATCTCAAGTTATTAAATGAATCGGTGGTGGTGCCTTCAGAAGCTACTGACCTGATCGGAGCTGCATGTCGTGAGGCGCAGATGGTAGTTTCGATTGGGATCAACGAACGTGCAGGCGGAACGATTTACAACGCACAACTGCTTTTTGATATGGATGGCAGCATCATTCAGCATCGTCGCAAAATTACGCCAACTTATCATGAACGTATGGTTTGGGGGCAGGGTGATGGCAGTGGTTTATGTGCCATTGATTCGGCTGTTGGACGAATTGGTTCACTAGCGTGCTGGGAACACTACAACCCATTGGCACGTTTTGCGCTTATGGCTGATGGCGAACAGATCCATGCGGCTATGTTTCCTGGATCATTGGTTGGACAGGTTTTTGCTGACCAGATATCAGCAACCATTCAGCATCATGCGCTGGAATCAGGCTGCTTTGTTGTGAATGCCACCGCATGGCTGACCCCGGAACAGCAGCAACAGATCATGCAAGATACTGGCTGTGAAATAGGTCCAATTTCAGGGGGCTGCTTTACTGCCATTGTTTCTCCAGAAGGGAAATTTTTAGCTGCGCCTTTAACTGAAGGTGAAGGCTATGTGATTGCCGATCTAGACTTTAGCCTGATTGATAAACGTAAACGCATGATGGATTCCGTTGGGCATTATAGTCGCCCTGAATTACTGAGCCTGTTGATTGATCGTCGCAAAACCCAAGTTTTACATGAATTTTCAGAAACTCAATCAACAACACAAGAAAAAATCAGCAACTTTACAACGCCAACAGAAGCGCCGCTGAGTAAAGCGTAGAAGTCAAATTTGAAAATGAATTAAATATTAAGTGTAAGGAGTGTCGCCATGTCAGCAGTTGAATTACTCAGTGACCTGCAATGCAACGGCTTGAAATGGGAAGGTGAGGTTGGTCTGGCCCGTAAAGGGGGAGCGGGCCCAAGCGACCATAAAGCACTCAGTCTGAATGGACAAACCATGATGATTCCTGTGCTGAATTTGGCAGCTCAGGATTCTCCTTATACTGCACAGCAGGACAAAGAATCGGACAATGTGATTGTCTTTAAGAACAAAATCCCGATAGCCACACTGACAGCGCCAAAACGTCCAAAGTTTTATGATCTGAAAACTGCAGATGGTATTCCTTATGAAAAAATCGCCACCTTGCATAGCCATGATGTTCTGGCAACAACAGTATTACAGCACTGTATTCGCATGAATGACAAGGCAACTGCCTGCCAGTTCTGCTCAATTGATCAGTCTCTCAAAGATGGCCGGACGCTCATCCGTAAACGTCCTGAACAGCTGGCAGAAGTGGCTAAAGCAGCCGTCGAGCTGGATGGCATTACTCAAATGATCCTGACGACAGGAACACCAAGCACTTCGGATCGTGGCACTGAAATTTTATTTGACTCTGTTACTGCAATTCGTGCAGTTGTCGATTTGCCGATACAGGTGCAATGTGAACCACCTGATGATTTTAGCTGGTTTGCCAAGTTAAAAAATGCAGGGGCAGTATCGATCGGCATGCACTTAGAAGCTGTCAGTGATCGCGTACGACACAAGATCATGCCGGGCAAAGCCGAAGTCTCACTGGATAAATACTTTGCAGCATTTAAGGCTGCAGTGGAGGTCTTTGGTCGGGGTCAGGTCAGTACTTATATTCTGGCTGGACTTGGAGATACTCGAGAAGAAATTCTGGACATGACTGCCAAACTGACTGAAATAGGCGTCTATCCATTTGTGGTGCCATTTGTCCCGATTCAAGGTACGCCACTTGAGCATCATCCAAAACCTGAACCAGGCTTTATGCAGACGCTTTACCCAGAAATAGGTGCCCAGCTTAAACAGCATCATTTGAAGTCTGAAGATACTCAGGCGGGATGTGCCAAATGTGGTGCCTGCTCATCACTTAAAGCGTATGAATAGGAGGATCGCTATGTATTTAGATGATGATCTTTCACAAAACACATGGCTACAGGTAGTTAACCAGGAACTGCAACACTATCTGGCGAATGACTTTATCAGTGCGGATATCGTAATCAAAATCGTCAGCGAAGATTGGGAGCGTCGCCAGTATTACCGCTTGCGTGAAGCGACGTTTCGTGATGAACAGCAGATCCTGAAAGAAGATCGTGATGAATACGATTTTAAAGCATTCGGTATTGTGGCGATTGGTCAGATGTTTGGTGAACCGGATCGAGTCATTGGTGCAGTCCGGATCTTTCCTGACGGCAAACAGACCTGGTGGGGCGGAAGACTTTGTGTCGATCCCTTATATCGCCACCACCGAGCGATTGGTAAAGCCCTAATCAATGCAGCTGTTTCAACTGCAAAAAATCTGGGATGCCAGCGTTTTCTCGCGACAGTACAGCAACAGAATGAAGTGTATTTTCAGAAGCTGTATTGGCATAGCGAACAGAATATTCAAGTTGCCAATATTCCACATGTGTTGATGCAGGCAAATCTTGCACATTACCCATTGAGCAATATTAGTCAGGCTTACATGCAGCAGTCCTATGCAATGCAGGAGGTATAAATGAATCAGTCAGAACTTGAACGGCTGCTCGGCTACCTCAGACATACACCTGCCATGCAGGCCAAAATGAATATTGGTCAAGGGATTAAAATCGCCCAGCCAAAAATTGAAAAGATAGCTAATCTCTATGCTTTGCCGGGAGATGATACCGCTGCAATTGCAACAGAACGCGGCTATATGCTGCATGCCTGCGAAGGCATGATTCCAAGCTTTGTTGAGCATCATCCCTATTTTGCTGGCTGGTCAGCGGTCATGGCCAATATCAGTGATATTGCAGCGATGGGAGGCCGAGCCACATCTGTCGTGAATAGCTTCTGGCATCGTAGTACTGAGCAAGCACAAGCTTTGATTCAGGGGATGCAGGATGCCTGTCAGTGCTACGGCGTACCATTGGTAGGTGGGCATACCCATATTGATCCTCAATTTCAGCCCGCACTTTCGGTTGCCATTCAGGGTGAGGCAAAACAACTTTTATCAGTCATGCATGTGCAACCACAGCAAAACATATTGTTGGTGCTAAACCTGAAAGGTCAGTTCCATCCAAATACTACTTACTGGAAATGCTTTGAAGGTGTGGATGGTGACCAGTTACAGGCTGAGCTCGAAATCCTTCCGCAACTAGCAGAACAGGGATTGGCTTATGCAGCACGTGATATCAGCAATGCCGGCATTCTTGGCAGCCTGCTGATGTTGTTGGAAGCCTCCGGCTGTGGTGCAGATATTCAGCTTGACCAGATTGCGAAACCGAAAGATGTCGACTTGCAGCATTGGTTACAAATTTTCCCAAGCTATGGCTTTTTACTGACTGCTGACAATGAAGAATGTGAAGAGATTATTGAACTGTTTGCTGCACAGGATCTGCATTGTGCAGTCATTGGACAAGTGAATGCTTCAGGCAAAGTCACTGTTTCTAATCAAGGGTCAAAAGCTGAATTTTGGGATTTTCAACAGCAGCTTTTCACTGGCCTGTGCTATGCAGAACAGATTCAAGACTTTCAAAGATATCAACATGATTTTAGACAAGGGGAGCTCAGCCTATGCCAAGCCTAAATTTCACGGTGAAATGGCCGAATGGTCAAAGCAGTAACTTCTATTCACCCAGCACCATTGTCTATGAATATTTTCAGAAAGGTCAGCAATGGGCGAGTCAGGAATTTTTAAAACAGGCAGAACATGCCCTGCAGGCAGCATCTGAACGAGTACGTGCCCGTTATGGCTTTGCCTGCAGTTCAGCCATGGACACGCTCAATCGCATTCAGCAACAGGCCCAATCATATTCAGTAAAGCCTGAGGATACGATCGAGATCACAGATATCTATAACATCGACTAGAGGAAATCACTATGTTGCAATCCATCACATTAAAGTCACATTATGATGTCGTCATTGTCGGTGGTGGTCAGGCCGGACTCTCAGTCAGCCATTATCTCAAACAGGCGAAAATCGATCATGTGGTCTTGGAAAAAGAAGATTGTTTGACCCATAGCTGGCGTAAAAAACGTTGGGACAATTTTACTTTGGTCACGCCAAACTGGCAGTGTTTATTGCCGAACCATCCTTATCACGGCAATGATCCAGATGGATTTATGAAGCGGGATGAAATTGTTGAATATCTGGATGGCTTTATACAAAACCTGAGTCCACCTGCAATTTTAAATGTCACTGTTGAACAGATTAGTAAGGTTGCAGAACAGCATTTTCATATTCAGACCAGCATAGGTAAAACGACAGCGAATCAGGTCGTAATCGCAGCGGGTGGCTATCACACTCCAATTTACCCAAAACTTAGTTCTGAGTTGCCAGAACATGTCTATACGATTCATTCAGAGCAGTATTTTAATCCAGAGCAACTGCCTGAAGGGAATGTATTGGTCGTGGGTTCGGGGCAGTCGGGTGCGCAGATTGCAGAAGACCTTCATCTGGCTGGAAAAAAAGTCTATCTATCTATTGGTGATGCGCCGCGTTGTGCACGTTTTTATCGTGGCAAGGATGTGGTGAAATGGCTATTTGAAATGGGTTATTACGAGACCACTGTCAAAGACCATCGCTATAGTGAACAAGTACGTAATAGTACCAACCATTATGTGACTGGTCGTGATGGTGGTCGGGATATCGACCTGCGTAAATTTGCACTCGAAGGCATGCAGTTGTTCGGACGTTTTTCTGACTTTGAGAACGGTGCACTTAAATTCCAGCCAAATCTTGTACAAAACCTGGATAATGCTGATACCACCTATAACCGTATTAATGCATCAATTGATGCCTTTATTGAGCAAAATTCGATTGAAACAGCTGAGCCGGCCAGTGTGTATACGCCAGTTTGGAAGCCAGAAATAGAGCGGACAGAAATTAACTTAGCTGAAGAAAATATTACCGCAATCATCTGGTGTATCGGCTTTAGACCTGATTACTCCTGGATTGATCTGGACATATTTGAAAACAGTGGCTATCCAAAACATGATCGTGGGATCACAGTTGACCCAGATGTCAGCTTTATTGGCTTGCCATGGTTATATACCTGGGGATCGGGGCGTTTCCTTGGCATTGATCAGGATGCTCAATATTTGTCTGAGCATCTCATTCAACGCCATAAAATGTTCAAAGAAAAATATGCGGAAATGATTGCTTAAAAGTAGTCACTAAATGTTGGAATTCGACCGCATTATTTAATGCGGTCATTTTATTTTTAGGAGTGATTAAAACCAATTGATATTAGGTCTAACAATATTGAATAAAATATAAACATCCATCTTTTTAGATATACCGTGTAATTCAGAAAACGTTTATTAGTTAATTATTCGCTATATAGCGAAATATAGACAACATAAACCCTAATGTTCGCCATATAGCAAATATAAAATAAATATAGTAAGATATTCGCCATATAGCAAACTTATATATATACTGGTTAGCAATATTTCGCTAAATGACGAACAGATGGGGGTGGTTTTATGGCTAGTCGTGCAGAGATTGGAGTAAAAATACGTGAAGCAAGGCGGAAATTAGACTACACACAACAAATGATGGCAAAAAAATCTGGAGTCAATAAATCTACCATTTCTGAAATAGAAAATGGTCGTTTCACAGGCTCATTTGATATTTTTGAACGTCTAATAGATGCGGTTGGATTGCAGTTTGAAGTCACGCCCAAAAAACGAAATCTGCCAAATTGGAATGACATCGACACTCTATTTAGTGAAGAAGATTGATGGACAACTTTCAATTACCCACAGAAATCAAGTCTATTGAAATATTTACAGATAATTTCAAACAAGGCTTGTTGACGCATAGTGGTCATTATTACTATCAACCAGTACAAGAACAAAGATTTGTATCTCTTACAATGACTTTACCGGATATGCAGGGATATTCACATGGGGCATTACATCCTATTTTTTCCCAAAATTTACCAGAGGGGCATAATCTCCATTTTATTGCCAGTAAACTTGCTCGATATGCCAATGTAAATGAAATGTATTTATTAGCTCTGCAAGAAGCTAATGGTATTGGCATGTTGTCCTATAAAAGTGAATTGCAATTACCAGAAGTAGAAATAGTTAGCCTCGATGAAATTCTTAACTACAATAGCCAAGTTCCACTTTTTCCACAATTATTAGAAAAATACTATTTACGAAACTCTTTAGCTGGAGTTCAGCCCAAAGTTAGCATTCCCAATGTGACTAGTATAACGGAGCGCACTGTTCAACAAAAAGACCTGATTGTTAAGTCTTATGATGCAGACTTTGATTTGCTTACGGTAAATGAATTTGTCTGTATGGAAGCTGCTCGTCATTGTGGTTTGCAACCACCAAAAACATATCTATCAGCCAATTTAGAAACCTACATTATTGAGCGTTTTGATAAAGCTGCTGATGGAACCAAGTTAGGCTACGAGGATTTTACGACTCTTCTCAAAAGATCTAATGACCCAAACGAGAAGTACAAGGGGAGCTACGAAAACTTGCTGAAAGCCACCTATCTATACACCCGAAGTGAAGCAGAAGTCGTAAAAATGTATAAGTACATTGTTTTTAATTGCCTGATCGGGAACGGTGACGCTCACCTTAAAAACTTTGCTCTGCAATATACGCCAGATATGAGTGAGATCTTTGTATCACCACCTTTTGATATCACACATACACTCATTTATAAAAATATTGATGATCAGCTTGCCCTTAAAATAAATGGCAGTAAGCAATTCCCAACTAAGGCAGAGCTGTTGAAATTGGCTGAAAGTCCTGAATTTCGCATTAGAAATGCCAAAGAAATTATAGAGTATTTCAGTGACCAAATTGCTAACTATTTAAAGTTATCCAATGAAATTGAATACTTAGATGGATTGCGAGAATCTATTGAGCAGAATCTATCAAAGGTAATGAGCACTCATTCAATCAAGCCTGTATATAGACATGACAAAAAGAAAAAGTACAAATAATCCATTCTAGAATAATTTACAACCGTAGTAGCTACTATTATTGAGAGATGCCCCCAGAGACGTGGGATTTATTTTTCATTCAATGATATAGAATAAACCCGAACAGACTGGTCATATCGGTAACAGGCTGACATTTAGTGAGGGAGGAAAGTGTTGACTTAGGTATTCCTTGGCAGCTTGGCGGGATCAGAGATAGTAATATTGCGGTTTTGAGATTAGTAGATATAAGTAACACCAGAATGGATTTCTCAGATTTACAGTAGAAATTCTTTTAAAAAGCTTGAATACCAAGATGCAATTCGCAAGGAAGGTGAAGATTTTGCGATTGAATACAAAAGAAAAGCTTTGGTCGCTAATGTATAAAAATCGATGAAAATTTTTGATAGATCGAAGATTTTATTTGATAAAACTAGTAATGATTTTTTCCTAAGTGAGTTTTATTTCATTATTAGCTTTATTTTTTCGCAATTTCATTTTTAGCTTTAATTTCTACTGAAAATTTCAAAATTAATTTTTATGAACAACATATATAGAGATAGGCTATCTGCATAATATCCCATTTAACATAATATACATTATACGAAATAATGTATTTTAAGCCTTTGATTCAATTGGGTTTTTCTTTGGTAAAGGCTTAACACTGAAAATTTGCATCTGAGCACCATATTGTGTTTGTGACTCTACAAATTGAATTTCTACTTCTTGTGCATTGTCTGCACATTCAGCTAATACAGCCTGGATTTGTTCTACTGGCATAACTCCAGCTGCTGGCGTTAAGTTATAACGCTGTGGAGAAAAAACAGTAGTAGATAAATAAACTTTCTCTACGCCATTTTTTTCAGTACGGTAAACAGATGGCAAAATGGTACGTGTATTAAATTGAACTTGCATGGTTATAGCCTCCTCAGGCAACTAGGTATAAGCCCTTTTTAGGACTGTATTGTGAAACTGGAATTTGATAATCGGCGGGCTGCTGATCGCACATCTTGAGTTCGAACATCCGGACAAACGGAATAACTTTGCCGTTAGGATTCTTGGCAAGGTTTTGAATATGGGACTTTGAAATACCAACACTTAACAAACAGTTAAGCGCATCGTAATAAGTACTTTCGCGGTACAGCTCTTTAGTAGCTTGTAAACCCATTTGACGAACCAATGAGTAAAACTTCATAGCGTTAGTCGCTTTCGTATAACTTGGCTTACCTGTCTTGGTATAAGTCACTAATTTAGATTTGAGTAAATCTAAAATTTCACCATCACTTGAAAAATTCATATATTTACCCTTCATTGTGTCTAGGATCGGGTCAAAAGCTACGTGCCAGAGGCGTAGCAATAATTCTGGCTGTTCATGTTGCAAATTAATTAACTGAAACAAATTAGACGGATAACCGTTTTTAGTTAAATACGTTTTAGTAATACGTGCTTCAAGACGTAAAACAGCATTAGCAAATGGCAAAGCATCATGCACAGCCATGACAAGTGATTTAGAGCGTTGACACCCCTTGTCTGCTTGTTTCTGAACTTTATTTAATTGGGCTTTTACTTCTTCAAATTTGCCATATGCTTTAGGACGAACACTTGCACCATCGTTACCCCAAGTAATGTAATTGTCGTATTTGACTTGACGGGCTTTACGGTGGCCAGATGCAAGATTAGACATATAGTCCAGAACTGGCTGTACCATATTCTGATGAGGCAATCTAAAAAGATAAGTAGTATCAAGGCAAAGAACCTCTGTTTTATCTTGGTCAAGAATCGCACTCAATTTAGGAAATGCTTCAAAAAACATTCCGAGCATGTGCATTGCACCAAGTTCTATAGACTCAAAACCATAAACATTGTGACCCTGTAAAAGCTTAAGTGGAGATGCTTTTAATTCAACATAAGGCACAGTATTCATTGTATTGGTATAAAACTTAACAGCCATATCTGTGTAATCACTTGGGAGAGCTTCATAAGGATGATACAAATCCCCTGTTATGGTCTGGCCGTCATCTGTCTTACTTACATGGCGCGTTGCTGCTGGAACTCCATAATCGCGAATATCACCATTAAATTGATGGTGATTATCAAAACTACGCACATGCGTAGGAATGATTGGAATCGCTAAACGGAGGAAATCAAGCATATCTAAGGTATACCAGTATACGAACAGATACAAAATACAACAGGTATACCGGTATATGCAAGCATATAGATAAAAAAAAGTATACGCTTATACAAACGTATGTATTGACTAATGGTAATTAAGATGCCTCAAACCGTTAAATTAAACAGTTGGGAACAAGAAGCTCTGGAAGAAAGATTTAATCTAATAAATAAAAAACTAATTATGAAAGGCTTCAAACCACTAAAATCAGAAAGTGAGATAGTGCATAAAATACTTGAAATGACTATCAATAAAGTAAACATAACGGAAAGTGGAAATATTATTATTGATGATTAATTAGACAAAATAGACTATTAATAAGAAACATTCTCAATAACTCTGAAAGCTCCGTTATATATAGCTCATAGAGCAAATTGCAAAAAACTTTCCGGAGTCAGGCACACTATTAGACAGTAGTGTGCCACCCTCTTTAGCTCGTCATTCTCCTCCGCCTCCTCGCGCGTCGCTACCTCCTTGTCGTCGTTGTCGTCGATATCCTCGCAAAGACTAATTTCGTATAATGCGGATTGATGTTAAATGCACTTCTCTGCCCTCTGCGATCCTAGCAACATTGACAAATAAAAAGCCCACTGGAGAGATTTACCAATGGGCTTTTTATTTGTAGCAATGTGAAGTGCAAATAACATAATCACGGCAACATTATACGAAATCAGTCTAATTAAAAAAAATAGGATACCAATCAGTTTGCTTGAAGATCCACCATGAGAACTTAAGCATAAAGAATCCGAAAATCAAATGACAAACCCAAAGAAGAATATCTAGCTCATTTTCTTTATAGAACTTAATCATTGTTCTCTCCAGTGGACAAAGGGCGATAATTTTTCTTATCCAAAGTCAAAAAAAATTGCTCTGTTTGCAAATCAGTCATAAAGGTATAATCAACAAAACAGTTAACATTCATATTAAAATCAGAATCTAACTTTAAATAATCATCATAAATAGCATAGTAAAGCCTGAAAAGATAACGTTTATAACAAACAATCATCTTGCCATTTTTAAAAAAATAAACTTTATGAACATAATATTTCATTGTTATATCCTATTCGACGAAAATGGGAACCCCAACCCATTTTCTGGTTAATCCCGTTATAAAGCATAAGGGAGCTTGTAATCAGAGGGAAGAAGTTTTGAATATTAGATATGCTCTTTCGCTTCGTAGACACTCGCTCTGTTCTTACGTTTTCGACGCTTATAAACACGATAAATAAATTCCAGTAAATCAAAAAAACGATGGGAAAAGAAAATCCCTGTGAAAAAACCCGTAAATAAAACATATAAAAGCAATTGCTGAATAACTTGCATTTCAGGTGTCATAACTGTTCTCCAGTGGTTTGAACTTGTTGTTGTGTTTGTTGTGGTTGCTGTCTTTGAGCAAAATAATTAAAAGGTCTATAACCCTCTAACCATCTTTGACAATCTTTTGCTGAAATCTGAGGCATATAGTTACCTTGCTGATCGACAGCCATTAAACGTCCACTGGAGAGTTTAATTACACCGGACATTCTCGGAAAATCTGTAGGCTGTACTTGTGGCTGATATTCAAAATCATAAGGCTTGTCGGGATTATAAGAGACTGTTTGAACTACCTGTCCTGTTGATGTTACAGATGATCCATTTTTAGAAAGATTATTAAACCATTCAACACATTCAGGCTTTTCAACATTAACAGCCTTACGACATTCCTGATCTACATTAAAAGCATTTTGAGGAACAACAGCAGCAGGATCATAATCTGTGGAAAATGGATTGGCTGAGGGTTCCTGTTTGGGTGCAGGTTTATTTTCTTCGGTTGTTTCCTTGTGTTGCATATCATTCATTGCAGATGCACCACTTTTAACGAAATAGCCAATTACACACATGATTACAGCAAAGGTTATCCAGGCACTGACATTACGTTGACTGATTCGAGCTTTTCCATCAGTTACGGCTACAGTTGATTTGTAATACTGGAACATTGCAGGATTTAAACGCCATTTCTGAACATCATCGGCCATTTTGAAATTGGCTTTAGTCATGCTCGTAACAGCATAAGACCACCAGTAAACAGTTACAGTTTTGGATTTTTTTGGACGATATAAATGTACGTGCTCACCCACGTTTTCAATAACGTAGGAATTTAATAGTTTTAGTGATTGGGTAATGAGCCAAAAATCAATTGCTTTATGTCGATGTGTAGAAAGGTCTTTACCGATCTGATTGTCTTTAGTGGTCTCCTTCATGAATTCACGGTGATACTGTGCTTCATCGACAATATAAAGACATGGCTTATCTTCATCAGGAACATCACGCCAATCAGATAATAAGGGCTTAATACCCATGATTCTCAAGCCTGCAATGTTGGAATAGATAGACTTGTAAAATCCTTTATCAACTTCCTTTAATAGCCATTCAATGACCATACAAGTTTTGCCGGAGCCTGGAGTAGCAGTAACTAAACGAATCATTTTTTTATCACCCGAAGACCAGCTGCAAATTGCTTAATGTAGAGGGAAGCAAAATAAGCACCCAAGTTTATAGAGATTGATTTATCAACGCCTGCGATCCCAAGTAGGCCAGATACAGCCCCAATATTACCGAGGTTAGAAAGAGCAAGATTTTTATAGTAGTCAAGGAAAACTCCAAAAGTAGCCATAGTGGCAAGTCCAAGACCTGCACCAGTGAGAATTTGAGCAATCCAAGATCGGTTATTATTGGCTAGTAAGGTAGCCAACCATCCAAAAATTGCACGCATTTAAGTCTCCCGAATAGCAGCAACCACAATTCCAGCAGCAGTTAAATAAGACATACCCAAAATGGCAGGACGGACTTTTTCAGCAAACTGGCATAAAGGAGTTAGGTCCATAGAGAGAGATTTGGAAATAGGGCCGACAGAAACCTCATAAGAATCAAATACAGGACACTGAGCACCAAAGGTAACGTAAGATGTGTCAAAAGAAGATGGGTCACGATCCAAAGGCGTTTCATCAATAGGTAAATCTTGTTCTTGTTGTTGTAAGTCTGGTTCATTAGTAGCCCAATCTTTTACAGAAGCCCATGCTTCGGAAATAGAAGAAGCCCAACTATCGGCTTTGGTATTTGATGTTTCCCACCAGTCAGTCAACGTATTAGGAAAATTAATTACAGTTTGAGCAGCTTCACAGATCGTGGGTGCCCAATCGCAAAAAATAGGAAATTCTAAAGAGAGATCAGTAGCATCAGGATTTGCTGTGTTTGGTTTTGCTTCACCAGTAGCTTCATTGGCTTTTTCAGCTTCGGCAGCATCTGCGGGTTTAGTTTGTGCAGAAGATTCTAATTGTTGTGCAATAGGACGAGCTTTAGCATCATCTTTTTCAGCTTCAGCAACGATGTCAGCAGCAGCAGCAGTAGTAGCAACTTGAGCATTTGTGTCACCGCCTTCAGCATTGGAAATAACTTTCTCAGCGACTACAGGCAAAGGTAAGGTTTTTTCTTCTCCTTCTTCTCCTTCGATTGTTCTTGTACCAATTCCATAAAATGTATTAGAACCACCAACAGTTACGATACAAGTTCCAGAACGAGAGTTTGAGTGAACAGTGCCGCCCATAGATGCAGCTTTTGAGGCACAAACATCACGCCACTGGCTAGATGCATTGGGGTCTACAAGTGTTGGATTAATCATTGAAGAACCGACAGGACAACCATTAATGGATTCAGTACATAAAAAAATATATTTGCCACCAATCGATCCCTCCTCTTGCCATTTGATCTGATTATTAGCAGGGTCAAGAACCCAATCAACAGCACCGATCAATTGCTCAACAGCAACAGAAAGAGCATAACCAGCAGCACCACGAGCTAGGACTTTGGCAACCTGAGTAGCTGTAGGAGTAATCGTTGCTGTACCCGTCTTAATATAATTTTTACCATTGATGACAACATTTTTTGTTCCATTTACGATAGTTGAAGCACCTTTTGCAACACGATCACCAATAGACCAGCCTGTTCCAGCCAATACACCAGCAAAAAGAAAAGTAGGGAAAAGAGCGATCTGGATGCAAATAAAAATGGATATTATTTTTTTCATAGGTCAATCCGAAAATAAAATACATAAAGTAATTAGATGTACGATTAAGCAATAAACGACCATTTTGATTTGCTCCTGGAATAAGAAAGGGAGCCGAAACTCCCCTTTTTTTAAACTTGAAATTAGCTTCGTTTGGCAGCACCAGTAACCAAAGACCAAACCCAAGTTAATGCAGCAGGGGCAAGTTTGGCAGCACCGATAGCACCCACAGCAGCAAGACCCAAAGCTAACTGAGTTGTAGCTTCAGACATGTCCAAGCCTTCTGCATGTGCAGAGGTAGCAAGAACAACTGGTGTAGCCACTACAGCAGCAGCGTTAACGATCTTTTGATAAGTTTTTTTGAAATTACGTTTTTTCATAACGTTCATCCTTTTTAGTGTTGAATAGTGAAATGCGACAGTTTTTTAAACACCCACGCCAACGCGAAATTAGCAGCGGTTAATGCCAAAAGCTGATTTATGTCGCTGTAAGTCAGCCTTGACAATTCGATAAGAAAATTAGACTGCTCAAGCCATAAATCACATTGATTCGTGACCTGGTTAACGACTTGACAGACTTGAGCCATTACTTAAATTCTCTTTGTACAGTTATAAAAATGCTTGCAATAAACCAATTGATCAGAGAATTTAGCACCGCATTTCTTGCACTTATAAATAAGCTGTGACATTATAATTATTCCTCTAACCTATTGATTTATTTACATATTATACATTATACGAAATAATGTATTTTAAGCCTTTGATTCAATTGGGTTTTTCTTTGGTAAAGGCTTAACACTGAAAATTTGCATCTGAGCACCATATTGTGTTTGTGACTCTACAAATTGAATTTCTACTTCTTGTGCATTGTCTGCACATTCAGCTAATACAGCCTGGATTTGTTCTACTGGCATAACTCCAGCTGCTGGCGTTAAGTTATAACGCTGTGGAGAAAAAACAGTAGTAGATAAATAAACTTTCTCTACGCCATTTTTTTCAGTACGGTAAACAGATGGCAAAATGGTACGTGTATTAAATTGAACTTGCATGGTTATAGCCTCCTCAGGCAACTAGGTATAAGCCCTTTTTAGGACTGTATTGTGAAACTGGAATTTGATAATCGGCGGGCTGCTGATCGCACATCTTGAGTTCGAACATCCGGACAAACGGAATAACTTTGCCGTTAGGATTCTTGGCAAGGTTTTGAATATGGGACTTTGAAATACCAACACTTAACAAACAGTTAAGCGCATCGTAATAAGTACTTTCGCGGTACAGCTCTTTAGTAGCTTGTAAACCCATTTGACGAACCAATGAGTAAAACTTCATAGCGTTAGTCGCTTTCGTATAACTTGGCTTACCTGTCTTGGTATAAGTCACTAATTTAGATTTGAGTAAATCTAAAATTTCACCATCACTTGAAAAATTCATATATTTACCCTTCATTGTGTCTAGGATCGGGTCAAAAGCTACGTGCCAGAGGCGTAGCAATAATTCTGGCTGTTCATGTTGCAAATTAATTAACTGAAACAAATTAGACGGATAACCGTTTTTAGTTAAATACGTTTTAGTAATACGTGCTTCAAGACGTAAAACAGCATTAGCAAATGGCAAAGCATCATGCATAGCCATGACAAGTGATTTAGAGCGTTGACACCCCTTGTCTGCTTGTTTCTGAACTTTATTTAATTGGGCTTTTACTTCTTCAAATTTGCCATATGCTTTAGGACGAACACTTGCACCATCGTTACCCCAAGTAATGTAATTGTCGTATTTGACTTGACGGGCTTTACGGTGGCCAGATGCAAGATTAGACATATAGTCCAGAACTGGCTGTACCATATTCTGATGAGGCAATCTAAAAAGATAAGTAGTATCAAGGCAAAGAACCTCTGTTTTATCTTGGTCAAGAATCGCACTCAATTTAGGAAATGCTTCAAAAAACATTCCGAGCATGTGCATTGCACCAAGTTCTATAGACTCAAAACCATAAACATTGTGACCCTGTAAAAGCTTAAGTGGAGATGCTTTTAATTCAACATAAGGCACAGTATTCATTGTATTGGTATAAAACTTAACAGCCATATCTGTGTAATCACTTGGGAGAGCTTCATAAGGATGATACAAATCCCCTGTTATGGTCTGGCCGTCATCTGTCTTACTTACATGGCGCGTTGCTGCTGGAACTCCATAATCGCGAATATCACCATTAAATTGATGGTGATTATCAAAACTACGCACATGCGTAGGAATGATTGGAATCGCTAAACGGAGGAAATCAAGCATATCTAAGGTATACCAGTATACGAACAGATACAAAATACAACAGGTATACCGGTATATGCAAGCATATAGATAAAAAAAAGTATACGCTTATACAAACGTATGTATTGACTAATGGTAATTAAGATGCCTCAAACCGTTAAATTAAACAGTTGGGAACAAGAAGCTCTGGAAGAAAGATTTAATCTAATAAATAAAAAACTAATTATGAAAGGCTTCAAACCACTAAAATCAGAAAGTGAGATAGTGCATAAAATACTTGAAATGACTATCAATAAAGTAAACATAACGGAAAGTGGAAATATTATTATTGATGATTAATTAGACAAAATAGACTATTAATAAGAAACATTCTCAATAACTCTGAAAGCTCCGTTATATATAGCTCATAGAGCAAATTGCAAAAAACTTTCCGGAGTCAGGCACACTATTAGACAGTAGTGTGCCACCCTCTTTAGCTCGTCATTCTCCTCCGCCTCCTCGCGCGTCGCTACCTCCTTGTCGTCGTTGTCGTCGATATCCTCGCAAAGACTAATTTCGTATAATGCGGATTGATGTTAAATGCACTTCTCTGCCCTCTGCGATCCTAGCAACATTGACAAATAAAAAGCCCACTGGAGAGATTTACCAATGGGCTTTTTATTTGTAGCAATGTGAAGTGCAAATAACATAATCACGGCAACATTATACGAAATACTATTAATAATACGCTTATCTATGTTGTTGCTCAAGCAACTTATATTTTTAAAGTACTTCAAACTCAATCCGACGGTTTTTCTTTCGACCTTCAGCTGTGGTATTTTCCGCTACAGGTTTACTTGCACCTAAACCATCAGTACTGAGCAAATGTGCTGGAATATTTTTTTTGATTAAATAAGCCTTTACAGCCTCTGCACGTTGCTGGCTCAATTGCAGATTTTGATGAGCATTGCCTGAACTATCCGTATGTCCAATAATCCGTATTTTTTTAGCACCCATCTTGTTTAAAGCAATGACCATTTCATCCAGGATCTGTGTACCTGAAAATGCTAATATCGCACTACCAGATTCAAACTCAATGATTCGATTCTTTAATGCCGCATCAATGATCTGCTGTTCAGCCTGATTGACTGAAAGTTGGGTATTTAAGCGGTAACTTGCTGGCGTTAATCCCTGAAATTTTGCTGTAATTTCCTGAATTTCATGAGGATTTGATACTTTACCTGTGAGCTGAATATCAGTACCTTTTACTGTTAATTTACCGTTTTTGACCTTTTTCAGATCTTCATGAATTACTGTACTGACTGTATTTGACCAGTCTGCTGGTGCGGTGACCTGACGGATCTGGATGCGGTCCACCACATTTTTCTGCCCATAAGTTGTATACAATTTACTCAGTATTTCCTGTTTGGTAATCTCATTGGGTACAGCACCGTCAATAATGATCGGTTGCGCACACACTGAAAAACTCAAAAAAAAAGAGATTAAGAGATTGATTTTATATATTTTTTTTAATTTTAAGTATTTGTTTTTTATTTTCATTTTATGCTTCTACAAATGTTTGTTTAAATAACTTGATGCCTTGAGCCAGACTCATCTGACGCTCACTTAAGGACTGTTCCAAGGCTGCCAAACCTGCATTATTTTCTAGATACGGGTCAATCCAGGCTGCATGGATCAAGGATACCCAGTGTTGACTATCTAAGTTTTCGGTAAAAATATCACTTAAAGCCTGTATATCTGCACCTTTAAAACCAAATAATAAAATAGGCTGTTCTTTATGTAATATACCAATCAACAGTTCTGTATGATGATGTTGTACAAACTGGCTGATCAGGCTGACCCAAAATGCTGCAATTTCATAGCAATAAATCATATTATGAATAGGTAAAATCAGCACTTTATTCAGGCGGCTAGTACCTTGCTGAACAATCGGTTGCAGCAATAATCCCAATCCAATCAAGCTCTGTGCCAGCTGATAGGCACTCAGATTCATCAGCTTTGCAAATGAATGAATCGTATGATGTTGATAAAATTCCTGCACTTCTTCATGGCTGTGCACCATAACCTTGTTGCTCAGCTTGCTGAGTTTATTTAGCAAAATATCAGTATCACTGATGGAACGCATCACCCGGTTGCATTGATAAAGCTCAACCAGAGCCGATTTATAGCGTAATGGCGAATACACGATATTTTCAAATGGCTGTTCATGCTCAATCAGATGACTGAGCACCATTGGAAACTGCCGCCCTGAACTGTCTTCACTGGCAATTAAATTGGCTAGCAAAAATAGTTTTTCTTGTGGATTGGCAATAAAGAAATCCAGCGCGGGTAATTGCGCATAGGTCTGCTTGAAATCTGCCTTCTGCATGGCAAACTCCAATGCTTCCGTAATCCACTGATCAATCAGTTGAATGAGCTGATATTGTCCACGTGACTTGAGAAAATCGCCACGTGCTGGACATTTACCATAATAAAGTAGTGTGGTTTTTAACTCATGCATTACTCACCTCCACCATTTTCTTTAACTTGAAATGAATCCTCATCATGGTACAGCTGCTCCCGTATTAGCTAATGCCGTGGCCGGATTGTGTACCGATACAGGAACACTTTGCGCAGCCACAACACGTACCGATTTATTGGAAACGACCTGATCCATCAGTTGCAGGTTGGCATAGTTTGGCTGTCCGCCGATAGAACTGGCATTCTGGCCACTGACCAGACGGAAGTTTACTTTTACCAGGAGTTCCGGGTCTTCCTTGCTCTTCCAGACCATCTCAAAGTTGCTGCCTTTCTGGGTACGTTGTGCACTTTCAATCAGACGGTTAATGCCATATTCGCCCGGTTCATCAAAAATGGTATGCGTTTTCCCCTCAAGATCCACTAGCGTAATGCGTGCGCCTGGAATTGCGCCCGGATTTGGCCAGACAAAGTTCACCCATTGCTGTATGCCATTTTCAAACAGCATGCGTTGCCCATCGATATCAAAGGTATAAGCTAAAAGCTGAGGATTTTCCAATGGATAGAACTGGAAATTGGACTGGCTTGCAGCAGGAGCTTTACCCTGCCCCTGTTTTAGTTCGCCTGTTGCAACCCCATGAGCGGGTGCGACATAAGTCTGGAAATTTGCTACAAAAGCCGGGTTCAGACTGATTCCCAGATCCTGCCAGGTTTTTGAGGTCAAGGTATAGCCACGTCGGATCACCAGTGGATCCAGATGTTCTTTCACAAAGCGTGCAATACTGCCACTTTCACCAAAAATCTGGTTAATTTCATTGGAAGTGGCCTGTAAGGTTGCCTGACTGCTAAATGGATATTTTTGAGCCAGATTCTGGCTAAATGGCTGATAAGATTGCATGGTCCAGAGCTTGTTTATTTCAGCTTGTGCAGGAACCAGCAGTCCCTCAAAGGATTGGGTTAATGGTGCAACCAGAAGTCTTTGTAACAGTTGCTGATCCAGCTCTGTCGTCCCCGCCGCCATTTTCTCTGCCACAAATTTTTGACTGGTGTTAAAAATGGAGTTCTGTTCATGAATGGTCTGTTTGACCAGAGCCATACTGGCAGGACCAATATCACCTGAGCTTTTTAGATCATTGAACTGGCTGCGGATTTTTGCCATTGACTGCATGTAACCATCCAGAAGCGATTGATTCTGCAGATCATCGCGCTGACGTACCATCTGATAGAACATCTGGAACTCACGTGCAATCACACCATGCCCTAACGGGCTATTGGCCTGTTGCACTTGCTTCGCTTCATCACGATTCAGCACTTTGCGCTTAAACCAGGCAATAAAGCCTTTTTGCGGCACTGCCAGTTCTGCCTGAACCATCGGATTATCCCAGCTGGTCTCTTGGGCCACACGTTGGATCAAGATACGGATTGGAGAATGTTCCGGTTCGCCCAAGAGATCCATCTGCTTGATCTGCTGATTGAAATCGCCTGCTTTGGCATAATGAATCGCGTTCAGGAATTTACGCCATTCTGCAATATATTCTTTCTTATAGAGCTCAGTCAGTTGACGACGGATCTGCTCAGGACTACCACTAAAGCTGAGATCATCAGATTGCGTGGTATTCAGCACCCAGTCCCGACTATCGGTTGTGCTGCTCGCTGCCTGCTCGATGGCTTCCTGTACATAACCTTTCCATGCCGGATAGGTATAAATTCCCGGCAAAGCATAGCTTCCCAACATGGCATTCTGGTTGGTTTCACCCAGAATCTGTTTGACTGTCATTGCGGGGAAACGCACGGCCGCACGACTCTTGATTTCATTATAGACACGGTCACGTGCAGAAATACCGGTGGTAATCGCTGTCAATATCTGACGGGTCTGATCCACCAATACTGCATCAGAATTCAACTGAGGGAAACTGTTTCGTCCTGACAATGTAATGGCATAACCCAGAATCTGCTCGGCTTTCTGGAGTATTTCACCCCGCGGTATTTCACCGCGGTTTTGTTCCAGCCATGTGCGCCAAAAACGTGTCAGCTGATCACTTAAATGACTGGAATCCATATACTGGCGATTGCTCAGCATCAGATAGGTTTTTAAGGCATTATAAGCATCCTGAGGATTCTGGTCTGAAGGTTCAGAAGCAATCTGGCGGCCTTGCGCCACATGATTCATTTTCACCTGAATATAATTTTCTTTTAGCACCGCTTCATTTGCCTTAACACGTTGCAGATACTGTGCAATCTGCTGCTGGGTGGGCTGCAGCACCAGCTGTTCAATGCCTTTAAGATATTCAGTTTCCAGTTTTTCCCGAATCTGCTTACCCTGATATAAACCAAAGCTGTATTTCAGTGGACGGTCCTGATCAAACTGATCCAGTTGCTGCAAATGTTCCTGTAAAATCATTAAGGCATCCAGTTGATGGCTCAGTGAACGGTTGGCTTGAGCCTGTATCTGCACCACTTTGTTCAGGTCGTCCTGAACTTCAGTAATCAGCTGTTGGTTATTGCGATATGACCATAACCATAAACTGAGGACAATCGATACCCCAAGAATTGCACAGGTAAAGGCCATAAAACGCTGACGTTTTTTTGTCGGGTTAATATGCTGACGTACCAGATGCCTGTCTTTCAGGATCACATTGGAAAACAGGCCTTTCAGGAAATAACCGTGGTTCTGGGAAACTGACTGTTTCGGCAGACCAATGTCACTGTCATCACTGTGGATCAAATGAAAATCATCCGCGATCTGTTCCGTCATTGGGCTTTCAATTACGCCATCCTGCAAGGCACTGGTAAAGTAAAAACCACGGAAAATAGGTTTAAACTGGTATGGATTTTCCTGAAACAGTGTAGAAATAAAGGTTTTTAAAACCGGTTTTAGGCTCTTAAATTCCAGTGGAAAAGTCATGACACTTGGAGAAATGTGCTGTGAATGCCGACGGCTCAAATGCGTTGTACTGACACTTTTCAGACCATCGTATAAAATATTGTAATGCTTCTCAAACAGCTCCAGCGCCTGCTCGCTGGAATTTGCCCTATACGGTAAAGTCGCGCCCCAAACCTGATCAAATTCCTGCGCATCATAACAGTCAAAAAATTCGGTAAATCCGGCAATCAGGTCCATTTTGGAAAAGACCAGATACACGGGGGCAAAGACTTCCAGACGTTCGGTTAGATCCTGAATACGGGCACGCAGGTTTTTAGCTAAGTTAATGGATTTTTCCGGACTCTGGCTGACTAGCTCGGCAATACTGACAATGACAATCAGGCCATTCACGGGTGCCTTTGAACGATTTTTCTTGAGAATATTCAGAAAACCGAGCCATTCGGAATGGTCCTCAGCATACACCGAATAACGCCCTGCCGTATCTAGTAAGACCCCTTCAGTCGAGAAAAACCAGTCACAGTTACGTGTCCCGCTTAAGCCGGAAGACACCATCTGTTGATGATGTTTTTCAAATGGAAAACGTAAACCGGAATGGTAAATGGCCGAGCTTTTACCAGCTGCCGGATTGCCAATCACCATATACCAAGGCAGTTCATACAGTGCCGTATTCCCCTTACGATCTCCGAGTCTGGACTTTCGGATCAGCTGAATCGATTGTTTCATCTGCTGCTGGATCAATTGCAGTTCTTCTTTATTCTTATGCCTGTTCTGTTCAGCTTCGGTCGTACTGGCAATCGCCTCGGAAAGTTCCTCGCCTTTTTTGGCATGCCGATAATGCTGGATCAGTGCGTAAATACTCCACACCACCAGGATCAGGCTATAAAATGCCACCAGCATCCAGAACACACGGTCCGATACAGTGTTTTTCATGGAAATAATCACCACGAAAAATGACAATGCCATCATCACTTTTGGATTGGTCACATACTGCCAGACATATCCCAAGATCGTATAAAATAATGTATTCACTGTAATCTCTTATATTTCTTTATTATCTTTCAGGTTTTTAAAATTTTTCAGGCCGCATTCTGTTCTAGTTCCTCAACCAGACTGACAGGTTGACAGACAAAAAATGTCTGAGGATGCTGCACCGTATAGGCCAATGTAATGACATCATCATTCATTTGCATGCACAAAAATATCCCAAACAAGGCTTTCATCTCTACTGTACTGCCCAGATAAGAATGGCAATACAGGCCGTGATGCAGTTCTATCCCAGCTGTACCTAAATACTGCTGAATTTTTTTAGAGGTATTGATCTGTAATGGATCATCCAGCAATAGTACAAATGCGGCTTCCTGCTGCAACTGTTCAGCAAAATTTGGACATTGTTGCTGTAAATATTCACTAATATTTTTGACATGCTTTAAGGTTTTAATTGATTTAATTTCCATTAAATCTTCAATGTTTAACTGTGGAGCAGACAGGCATATACTCGCGGCATATTCTTCCGGCAGATATTGTTCCGACTGCCATAACTGCTGTTCCAGCCACTCCTGATCAATTTCAGACTGTACTGCAATCACCAGACTGACCTGTTCATGTTGCTGCTGAATATCATTGAGCAGATTGATCCAGAGTGCATAAGTATTGTGATGATCGACATAATGGAACTCGACATGAATCTGGCGCTGCACAATTTCATATTGCTGTTCTAGCTGTTCAATCAGCGCCTGTTGTGCTTGATCTGGCCAGATATGGATCAATGCTGCTGACAGCAGAATATGCAGATTCAACTTATTTAATCGTGCCACCTGCTCAAATGAGGGTTCTATTTCATTCTCTTCATCAAACTGTTCATTGATCCAGCCCGGATGCATACGGTATTCATAAGCGGTTTCTGCATCATAGAACATCGCTGACTTTCTCAGATGTGTCGCAATGTGATGCAGACTTTCAGCATGTTGCTCCATCTGCTGCTGAATCAGTAAATTGATTCGTTGCAGCCGCATGCTGTGCAGAGTCTCATCCTCTTCTACTTCGGCTAACAACTCGTCCAGATGTCGAATGCGATAAGACAGGATCGGCAGTCCATAGTGATTGACCAAGGTTTCATCCAGTTTCGGGCTTTTGAATGCCTGCATTGCGTCAATAATTTCATGATTTTCACCAAAGCTATGGATTGCTGCGGATGAATAGATTTTTAAAGTCTGCTCTTCAACCGGTTTATCTTTATTTTTCTCCAGTTCACTTTGCTGTTGTAGCTGTTTTTCTTGATTTTCAGCGGCTTCTAACTTTTCTGCTTTAGCTGTCTGATAAGCTTTCAGCGATGTATAAATCAACCATGGGGAAAGCAATAACAAGCCGGAAAAAACCGGCAGCAGAATAAAAAACTGCAGCATCTCCATAGCCGTCGGATCATACTGCACATCGCGCCAGTAGTAGATCACCAAAGCGCTTGTCAGCAGGATGAGTGCCAGAATGGTTGCAACAATGGTCTTGATCAAGCTGCTCTCCCCATCAGGCTATAACAGGTTTCCTGATTATCTGCAGCGGCTTTTGGCATCAGAAAAGCACCTTGTCCCAGCCCGGCACTTTGATCACCGAGCCGAATTGGACAGATTTCAGCCTTGCTTAATACCAGACGCAGATCCACCATCAAGGTTGGGCTGCACCAGGTTGAAATCATCTGCTTGAGTTTTTCGCTATATTTTTGCTGCGGCAAAAAATCCAGATAGTCCTGACGGCTCAAAGGACCAATCACGATTTCAATTTTTTCATCAATCTGGGTCAGCACTTCGCCGCAAAATGTGTTGATTCCCAGTAATGCCGGGTTTGATCCACCCAGTGAAGCTTTTTGCGCAGTATTCAGCTTAAACTGTTCTGGTAAATATTCCCTGATCTGAACCTGATGTTTGAACATGCAACCCAGCATGGTTTTCAGCACATAAGCACCATTATTCTGTCCCTGCATCAGACCGGAAAATTCAGCAAAATAATCATCCAGATGCTGCTGCTGATGCTGTTCACGCACATAGCCATTCAGCGCATGCAGAATTTCCAAATAATGATTATCCTGCTCAATTTCATACCGCACCGGCAGATGATAGTGAATCGAGGCTTCAATATATTGCGCGGTCAGTTTATGGTTAAATAACCCAAGAAAATGCAGGGTTTCCTCACGCTGCTGACGCGGGCTTTGCTTGATACGGTAAGTATAGGTATAAGGCAATACTCCCTGTGTCCCGGTCAGGCCAATCATCGGGCTGGTTAACTGGATTTTCTGATCTTTCCATTGCAGAGATTCAATCTCGGATTTGGGGAAATTCAGATTCAGCGAGCTAGCAAAACTAAAACTCTTGCTCCAGTCTTGTGAGTGTTGCTGCTCAGGATAATGACACAGCAGACGTGTTGCCTGCACCAGTTCAAAGCGGGTGGGCTGCTGATACAACTGATCTACTACAGAAGTTTTTTGCCACCAACGTTCTGCACGCATTGGTATACCTCCTGTTCTGTTGCTGCATCAATCACAATCATTTCCACATAACTGTTCATTTGTACTTTCAGGTTAAAAATATGATTGAGCAATTGGGCAAAGATATACAGACTTGACCCACGGAATGCTTCACTATCGATTTTGACCTGTGCACGAACACCACGCACAAACAGTGGAAATGGTTTATGGTCCAGTAATTTCTGACTGAGTGAAAAATTAATCGATTGAACTGCGGCAATGATCTGCTGGTTTTCCTTGGAAGCCGGCAGGTTATACAGCTCCAGCAATTCCTTCAGATGTGTGATTGCATCGCCTTTCATCAAGGACAGATTATTCAAGGAAAGATGGGAAATGATGCGCCATTGTTCTTTCTGGCTCTGCTTGAATCGATAAGGTAAAGATGGGCGCTTTAACAATAGTCCGCGTCGAGCCAGCTGATTGTCATTTAAGCTGAGCGCATTCTGATCCTTATTATAGCTTTCATAAGGCAGATCGCGGTTACAGCATAGCAACTGGGTACTGATAAAATCAGAGGAAGTATTCTGCGGTTCCAGACTTCGAGAAACCACAGAAAATTTCAGGTCATTCTTTTGCGTACTGGCAATTTCTGGTTGCAGATGATAATAAAATTGTGCGCCGTCATGCCGGTAATGACTCATGGCAAAAAACGGTAAAACCTGATGGGCAACCTGTTCTTTATCACTGTTTTCACGAATCAGGTTCATCTCGGAGACCGCATACACCTGATAATATTCAGGATGATGCGCATCTGAAATGAGTGGATATTCCAGTCGCTGATGATTGATTTTCTGCGGTTCGGCCTGTTTCTCAAACAGGTTAACCACTGGCGTCACGAACAGCTTGAAATTGGCGAGATTCAGTTCTGAATAATTGCGAATCGCAGCCTGATCATTCAGGTTCATTTTAAAGTGAATATGCAACTCAACATTCGAGGTATCTGCTTCGATCTGATGGAGAAAATCCAGATTCAGGTTCAGGAAACTGAACTTGTCCGGAAAGCAGAAATATTCCAGTAATAGTCGATAGGCCTGATGGGTGTGCTGATCGACCGGCAGTATACTCTCCTCCTCGTTAAAGCCTGACAGCTCGAAAGGATTTGAAATCTTAATTTCCTGGCCATTGCCCTTTAACGAAAACTGGGTTTCTGTCTTAAAAACCTGATCCAGCATCTGTAAAGGAAAGCTGGAAATCGCATCCAGATAAATCGGCAGCTTATGCTTTTGCAACAAGTTCAACTGCTGATTAAAAATTTCAAAACCCAACACGAGCGTCGCATTCCGGTTCAAATGAATATGCGCCGAAGTATGAGTTTTAAAATGGACTGATTTCAATGCGATTGGCAGTAAAGCCACCTCCTGGACCGTCCGGTATTCACACTGCACGCCACGCACACTTTTGGATTTGAGTGACGTATGTTTCGGGATCAAATGTGCATTAGTCAACTGTTTTATTTTATTAATATCTTCAAAACTGACCATTGAACAGGCTGGAAACGGCTTTAGATACTGGGGAAACATCACCTCAAAAATCGAACGGGTAAATATTTCATAGCTGTCATATAGCTTTTTATCAATCCGTGCCGAGATCAATGAGAATGCCTGAATCAGGCGCTCAATATGCGGATCGTCAATCTGTTCCTGATTTAAAGACAGGCGTTGGGCAATTTTTGGATATTTATTGGCAAACTCACGGGACTGCTGGCTAAATTCCTGCAGTTGTTTTTCGTAATAAGGTAATAATTCTTCAATCGCGCTCATTCTTATTATGATCTTGGCAAAATAACATATTGTTGTGTGGTCGGTTTTAATAAAGCATCAAAAACTACAGGCTCGTATAAAGGATGGATATTTAAATAGGCCTGAATACTTAAGCACAGGCTACCCATATTGTTTTCATCTAGCAGCATTTCCACCCAGACATGCTTAAGCCGTGGTTCATGTGCTGAAATAGAAGCTTCAATCGAGCGACAAATCTTGTCACGATCCATCGGATTTGCAGTCGATAAGCCCACAAAATCAATAATTCCAAATTGCAGAATGGAATTTTTGACCAGCATATAATCATCAATTACATGGTTGAGCGTGGCCATACGGCTGTTCAACAGATCTTCCAGATCTGCCGCAACGGCTTCACGCAACTGTTGAATCGACATACCCTGTGTACGAGTTTCATCCTGTAGCAGTAGTCGATCAAACAAGGTCGAACGGAATCCATAAGAATAAAGCTGATCCAGATTCATGTGTTTCCATCATCCATTTGATATTTATTCATTCAGATAGAGGCCTGCAGATGCAAGCCTCTAAATTCAGAAGCATTAAGCAGCGTAAGATGCCGTATTATTGGATAATGACCATTTTTTGGTTACGGCACCTTTCTGTGTACCGTTGATATCCTGCTGGTTATAAGTCCACTCAACCGCAGCATATTTCAGACCGAACGCTTCAGTCGGTACACCTTCTTCATTCACGCTTGGCATGACTTGAGAAACCAGAACATGTTTCAGTTTAATCTGTAAGTACTTGATACGCTTGTCGCCGTTGGCACGGTAGAAGTCAATCTGAACTTCATCAAAAGTATAACCGGCAGAACATGCTTCCCAAAGTTTCGGGCTGGTAGCATCCAGATCTTTGACAAAAATCATGTCAGAATGTTCTACACGCTCAGCGGTATGACCACCCACACTTGAAGACGTCGCAGATTTTGGCTGGCGAATATTGTGTGACCAGGAATTTACTTCAAGCCAACTTTTATGTTCAGAATCGCGTGATTCACCATCGACTTTATATTTGCCGCGAAATTGGACGTATATGTCTTTCATTGTTATTTTTATCCTGTTTTATAATCAATAATAGAAAATGCAACCGACCTAATTGCTCGATTGCGGCAGTTCAGTGACAAGTCGCAGGGATACTGATAACTCATCAAGCTGAAAATGTGGTCGTAAGAAGACCACTGATTTGTAGTGACCAGGTTCAGCTGGATTTTCTACAACCTTGATTGACGCTTCACGCAAAGGATATTGCGCCTTTGATTCCTGAGAGGCGCCGTCATCCAGTAATACATATTGAGATAACCAGTCATTCAGGAAGGCTTCAACATTGCCTGCAGAAGCAAAACTTCCCACCTTGTCACGCATCATCGCTTTTAAATAATGTGCGATACGTGAAACTGCCATGATGTACTGAATCTGGATCGATAAAGCAGAATTGGCATTCGCGGCATCATTGTCATATTTTTTCGGCTTCTGAGTCGATTGAGCACCAAAAAACGCGGCATAATCGGTATTTTTGCAATGCACTAGTGGTATAAAACCAAGATCACTCAGTTCTTTCTCGCGTCGGTCCGTAATCGCAATTTCGGTTGGACATTTGAATACCACGTCACCGTCATGCGTTTTAAAGGTATGTACAGGAAGTCCTTCAACCAGGCCGCCGCCTTCGACACCACGAATCGCAGCACACCAGCCATGCATATCAAAAGCATTGGTTAAGCGGGTAGCAAAAGCATAAGCTGCATTCATCCACAGATATTCGTGATGATCTTCACCCGATACTTCTTCTACATAGTTAAAACCTTCGGTCGCTGTTCCTTCTTTCGGATGATATGGCAGACGTCCTAATACACGTGGCATGGTCAATGCAACATAGCGTGCATCATCACTTTCACGGAATGAACGCCACTGTACATATTCAGCAGTTTCAAAAATCTTGGACACATCACGTGGACGATCGATATCGGTAAATGATTCCAGCCCAAACATGCTTGGGCTGGCTGCAGAAATAAATGGTGCATGCGCTGCTGCTGCCACATGTGAAATCTGTTCCAGCAAATACATGTCGGATGGTGTGCGATCAAACTCGAAATCACCAATCAAGGTGGCATAAGGTGCTCCACCGAAAGAGCCATATTCTTCTTCATAGATTTTCTTGAATAAAGTGCTTTGATCAAAATCAGTGGCACTTTGGAAATCCTTGATCAATTCCTTTTTAGTGGTGTTCAACATCCGGATTTTTATTAGAGAATTGGATGGGGTTTCCTGACAGAAATAATATAAGCCACGCCAGGTTGATTCAATTTTCTGGAATGCTTCATGATGCATGATCTTGCTCAACTGGGTTGAAATCAAGGTATCGATTTCAGCAATACGTTTATCCAGTGCAAGGGTCATGTTGTCGGATACAGTAATTGTACCCGCCATGACTTCACGTGCCAGTTCACCAATCAGGCTTTTGGCACGGTCATGCTCTTCATCCGTACGCGCGATACGGCTACGCTCGACGATAGAGTCAAGTAATGAGTATTCTTCAACATTCAGGTGTTCAGCAGTTGCTGCATTTAAATTACTCATGCTCTGCCTCCACACTCATCTTGCGGATCTGATCAGTACTTTTTAGTACTTCATCCAGGAGATCTTCCAGACGTTCATTATTGGAAATTTTATTACGTAAATCTGTTAAACGTTCACGTGCTTCAACCAGTCGTCGCAATGGATCAACCTGCTGTACAATCTGTTCTGGCTTAAAGTTATCCATGGAATTAAAGGTCAGGTCCACAGACATCTTGCCGCCCTCTTCGGTCAGGGTATTTTCAACCTGAAAATTGGCCCGTGGTGCCAATGACTCCATCACTTCATCAATATTGTCTAAATCTACATTGATAAACTTTTTGTCTTTTAGCTTAGTTTTTTCCAGTTCAGATGCTGCTGAAAAATCTCCCAGCACGCCGACTACAAAGGGCAACTCCTTGACTTCGCGGGCATCCCCAACTTCCACATCGTAAGTCAATTGCACACGCGGTGGACGAATCCGCTGTAATTTCTTCTGTACACTTTCACGCTTGGCCATATTGCTGATTCCTATGAATTATTCTTTATTAGTTATTTCGAAGTGCACCAAATGGATTGGAGCTAGACTGGACATTTGGGAGGACGACCGGCTCTGTTTTTTTGGCGATAACATTACTGTTAGATATTTCTTTTGCTTTACTCCGTACAGGAGCACTTATACGTGTTTTAGCCGAGCTGGTTTTTTTACTTGCTGTGGTCACCGTTTTTTTCTTGTTGCCTGAATCCTTCTCTGCCCTTAGGGGCATAACCGTAACGGGTTGGGATAAACGTACATTGTCATTAAAAACTTTGGTAATGGCGTAGGTTTGTTCATTCAGCGGACGGATTTCTGTCGTGCGCATATAGTTCAGTGCATGATTAGAAATCGCGACACCAGCAAGGAAACTAATATCTGTTAGTTGACGTGTTATGTAATTTTCACGACTTAATTGATCTACTGCTTGAAGTGCTTTCAGATGCAGACCACGATCCAGATAAAGTTGAGCAATATCGGCTTTGATTTTACGCTGTAAATTAAGATCTTTCCGAGCGGCTTTGGCACAAAGCTGTTCATACTGTTGCAGGATTTCTGGGTCAGTATCTCCTTCGGCCAGTGGATGCACTTTAAGACATGATTTTTTTAAAGGTGCAGCATGCGTCTGCATCAGACTCATCGTGCAGACAGCCAGCATCAGCACGAGTATGGAACTCATATTTTTTTTCAAAATTAGCCTCAAACTTTTCTTTTTCTGGTCATTCGATTTTTTTACTTGAAATGACTTTTCTGTATTTATTATTTAAAAATCATCTTGCGAATTTAACAAAAAATGATCACACTAAGTCAACAACAAAAATTGACTTTTGTAAAATATTTTTTAACAGTCTCTAGAAAAATGTTAAAGATTATATGACTTTTATTCTTTTAAAAAACATATAAACATTAGGGTAAAAATTGATCAGAAGAACTGGTTCAATTGCAGTCATGCAAATAAATAACAAGAACAGCACAATCCTATCTTTCTAACCTTAAAAAGATTGTGCCTTGTAAGAATAAATAATGAGAAATACATGAATAATCTAAAAATTTTAATTACTAAATTATCTGATCATGCACGTTTATGTCTTGAGAAATCTGCCAACACTTGTATCAATCAGCAAAATTATGAAATAGAAATTGAACATTTTTTTCTCGAATTACTCTCACATAACCAGTTAAATGATGTCCAGTTACTGCTTAAAAACTACAAACTTTCTAAGGAAGCTCTGCTAGATGATCTAAATGAAAGTTTATTTCAGCTTAACAAAGGTAATTCGCGCACCCCTATTTTTGCCACCTCAATTATCCGCTTACTTGAGCAGGCTTGGCTACTAGCCTCCGCTGAAAAAGAACCCATCATTCGTAGTGGTCACCTACTTGTAGCTTTACTAACAGCTTCCGATCTGTATCAAATTGCGATGCGTTCATCCTCAATTTTTGAGCTGATACCGATTGATACAATGAAGCATCAGTTCCTGGATTTGTGCCAGGAAAGTATTGAAAATGTGTCAGCTCAATTAATAACGTCTCAGCCAGTAGCTCATCGAAATGCTGAAACGACTGCAAAAAAAACTCCTGCATTGGATCAGTACACGATTAATCTGACCCAGAAAGCTATTCAAGGAAAAATTGATCCAGTGATTGGGCGTGAATTTGAAATTCGTTTGATGCTGGATATTTTGATGCGCCGTCGTCAGAACAATCCGATTTTGACAGGTGAGCCGGGAGTCGGCAAGACGGCTGTAGTGGAAGGATTGGCTCTCAAAATTGCCCAGCAACAGGTTCCTGATGCCCTGAAAAATGTGCAATTACATGTGCTGGACATGGGGCTGTTACAGGCAGGTGCCAGTGTCAAAGGTGAATTTGAGAACCGACTGAAACAAGTAATTCAGGAAGTGCAAAGTGCTGCCTATCCAATTATCCTGTTTATTGATGAAGCGCATACCCTGATTGGTGCGGGTGGCCAGGCCGGTCAGAATGATGCTGCAAATTTACTCAAACCGGCACTTGCAAGAGGTGAATTACGTACTATTGCCGCAACCACGTGGGCGGAATACAAACAGTATTTTGAAAAAGATGCAGCACTCAGCCGCCGTTTTCAGGTCGTCAAAGTTGAGGAACCAACAGAAGCAGTCGCGATTGATATGCTCCGCGGCATGATTCCAGTAATGGCTCAGCATTTTAATTTGCAGATTGATGATGAAGCGATTATTGCTGCGGTACATGCGTCGCATCGTTATATCAGTGGACGTCAATTACCCGATAAAGCAATTAGTGTCCTGGACACTGCCGCCGCACGCGTTGCACTGACTCAGAATGCTCAACCGGCACAACTCGATCAACTGCAAGCACAATTGCACAATCTGGAACTGGAACACAAGTTACTTACTCAGGAAAACCAGAATCTGCCTATTCACCATACAAGACTCAACGAGCTTTCAGTAAAAACTGCAGCGATTAAGCAAAGTATCCAATGCCTGGAACATCAATGGCAACATGAATTGCACATTGTTCAGCAGATCCGGGAGTTTCAGGCTAAAGATCAGGACGAAAAGTCTAGTCAAAAAATTGCGGTATTACGTGCAGAACTGGCTGAAGTACAGCAAAAAAATCCACTGGTCTTTGAACGCGTCAATGCCAGCATCATTCATGACATCATTTCGGATTGGACGGGTATTCCAGTGGGTAGAATGGTCAATGATGAAATCAGGCAGGTATTAGAGCTAGAAAACCGTCTGGCACAGCGTGTAATGGGGCAAGATTATGCCCTGCAGCAACTGGTGCAAGGTATTAAAACCTCTAAAGCTAAACTGGAAGATCCGAATAAACCCCAAGGCGTGTTCCTGCTAGTGGGTCCAAGTGGTGTCGGTAAAACTGAAACAGCCCTGGCCCTGGCAAATGAACTGTATGGTGGTGAATCGCATCTGATTACTATCAATATGTCGGAGTATCAGGAAGCCCATACGGTTTCTTCCTTAAAAGGCGCGCCTCCAGGTTATGTCGGTTATGGTCAAGGGGGCGTGCTGACTGAAGCTGTTCGCCGCAATCCATATAGCGTGGTGTTGCTGGATGAAATTGAAAAAGCGCATCGTGATGTGCAGGAACTGTTTTATCAGGTCTTTGACAAAGGTATGCTGGAAGATGGTGAAGGACGGCTGATTGATTTTAAAAATACCACGATTTTGCTGACGTCTAATGTCGGATCCTCTGCCATCATGCAGGCCTGTCTGAATCATCCACCTGAACACTGGCCAAGTGCAAATCAGCTGATTGAACAGCTTAAACCTAGTTTATATCGGCAGTTTAAACCGGCGTTCTTGGGACGTATGCAGATCGTACCGTACTTCCCGTTGCATGATGATCTGCTACTCAAAATTATTGAACATAAACTCGGTAAAATTATTCAGCGAATACAAACCCAATATCAAACTGAAGTTACCTACAGCGATGACCTCTTAGAACTCATTTTAAGCCGTTGTACAGAAGTAGATAGCGGTGCACGTAATGTTGACCATATTCTGAATGCCAGTGTATTGCCTGCTTTAGCCACCGAAATTTTAATGGCACTCAGTGAAGAAAAAGTGCCTGAGAAAATTCAGATTAAGGTTGAAAATGATGAGATTACTTATCTTTTAGATCAACAGCAACCCAAAGCGAAAACCAAACGCACCCGAAAAAAGAAAACGGATGCTGTATAAAGCCAGATTTAAAAATTAAAGAAAAAGAATAAGTTTCAGGTGAAGAATGACCCTAGATATTGAACAACTGCTTGCCCCCATCTCTGATCATCAGCCATGTGGTGAGGACTGCTCATTTTCAAATGACTTTCATGCCATTAAAAAGGCTAGAATTCAAGATGATCCTTTGCTGGATCAAGGTGACTGGATCTCTGAGCCACGTCAGGCAGACTGGCATTTTGTACTGAATAAATCGGTTGAGCTCTTAAGTGAAAAAACCAAAGATCTGCGACTTTACACCTGGTTAGCTGAAGCCTGGGCAAGAACTCACGGATTTGAAGGAATTTCCCGCGGCCTGGAACTGAGCCATCGCAGTATTCAGAAATATTGGCCGGATTTACATCCTTTAATTGAGGAAGATGATTTAGATCAGCGCCTGGGTTTACTGCAAGGCTTAATCAGCCAGATTCCGGCATTGATGAAACAGGTTCCCCTGGTCAGTCAGGCACCGTTTTATCATTTGGGAAATTATGAGGCATTTTTACATCAACAAAATGTCCGGTTACGCCATAACCAGCAGGATGAAGATTATGAATCTCTAACTGGCAATGATGAGCTGCAGAATTTCGAGCAATTACTTCAGGCAACTTCCCGCTCGGTACAGTTACAGAATTATCAGCAGGTTTTGGATATTCAAAAGCACTGGCAGCAACTCAAAATAACCCTAGATGATTTACTAGGTCTGGATGCACCGAGTTTTTCTGTAATAGATGAACAGGTTGATTCCATTATTGCCCAGATTAAACGCCTGTATAAAGTGGAACAGATCGCACATCAAAATAATGAAAACTTATTACAGCCGAAAGAATCAGCAATTCAGCTAGGTTATACGGATAAAGTCTCTGCTGTTGCGCAGACTCAATTCAGATTACAGCCACAAAATCATCTGGCCAACCGGGAACAGGCGCTGAAAGTCTTAAATGAAATTGCTGATTATTTCCAGATACATGAACCGCATAGCCCGGTGAGTTATATGCTGCAAAAAACCATTCGCTGGAGCCAGATGCCGTTACACGAATGGCTGGCACACGTGATTAAAAATGAGAATCCCCTGGAACAGGTGCAAGAGTTACTGGGTGTACCCGATATGAATAATTCGAATAGTGAGTGGTAAGACTGAATGTTTAAAGCAGAAAAAGTTCTTTGGGGTGAAGGTTTATTTTTACGACCTCAGCATTTTCAGTTACAGGATGCCTATCATGAACAACGTCTGAACCAGATGATTCAGGCAACCTTTCCTTTTGCCTATGGAATTCAAGCGATTGAATTCGATGAGGCCCAGTTCAGCATGAATATCATGGCACTCAGCCGGATTGAAATGGTCTGGCAAGATGGGGAAATTTATCGTGCACCTTCACAGGATCTATTACCTGAGCCCGTGCAACTTGACAGTCTGAATCTGCGTACAGAAATGGCTGTTTATCTTGCTTTACCGATGGTTCAGGCAAGTATACAGAATCTTAACCATGAAGATAATTCACAGTCCAGCCGTTATCATTCCCATTTAAGCTCGACTCATGATCTGTTTACCAATGCCGCTACAGCCGAAATTACCCTGTTACGCCGTCGTGCAGAATTCAAGATTTTTGAAATCAGCCAGGAGCCTGAACAGGCCCTCGATGGTTATTTTTATATGCCGATTGCAACAATGAAACGCCAAAGCTCAGGGCATTTTGTGCTGGATCATAAATTTATTCCGCCGATTCTGCATATCGAAGCCTCAGAAAATCTACTGAATAATCTGAAGCGGACTTTGAATATTATTCGCGCCAAGATCAAAACCATTCAGAACAACAACCGTGAAAATGAACAAAAACTGATTGAATTCCGTTCGGGTGATATCGTGTCTTTCTGGTTGGTGAATGCCCTCAATACTGCACATGCTACCCTAAATCATATTCTGCTATATCCACGTATTCATCCGGAACGACTGTATTCTGAATTATTACGTCTGACCGGGTCATTGCTGACCTTTTCAACCGCGTATGCTGTCGACCAGTTACCGCAATATCAGCACCATCATTTACAGGACAGTTTTGGTCAGCTGGATGTCATTTTACGTGAACTGCTGGATACGATTATTTCAAACCGCTATATCAGTATTGCCCTTAAAGAAACCCGGCCATCTTATTGGGTGGGCAGCCTTGAAACAGACAAAATTTCCCGGGATACCCGTTTGTATCTCGCGGTATCCAGTAGGGTCATGCCCACCCATGACCTGATTGCTTATGTACCGATCCGCTTTAAAGTGGGCAGTACGATTGATGTTGAACAACGCGTGATTGCAGCCTTGCCCGCAGTGCCAGTTCAGCATCTGATTCAGGTGCCGACCGCGATTCCGGTGCGTTCTGGTGTGAGCTATTTTGAGATAGAACCGAATAATGAACTGTATCAGCGCATGCTTGAGTCCGAAACCATTTGTGTCTATATCCCGAGTGGGTTCCAAGACATTTCAATTGAGCTGATTGCTGTAGTCAATGGATAAAAACAATGAATAGTCTAAATAATGCCCCTTCACTATTTGACGATGGACAAATTGGCATCGGTTTCCAGGCTCGAACAAATACAGATACACCTCTATACTCCGCGACTGCCAGTCTGGTCGATCTGTTACATGATGGCTTCTATGTGGTGTTTCTGATTCGCAATCAGTATTTACCTGCCGATCTGGAATCCTTCCGCCAGAAAGTGCTGGATATGCTGTCACGTTTTGAAACTCAGGCGAGAAAACTACAATTTACTGCTGAAGATATTCATGATGCAAAATATGCCTATTGCGCATTACTTGATGAGACCATCGTTACCCAGCAAGCCCCACATTTTTTTGATCTGCAAAATTTCTGGATGATGAGTCCACTCCAACTGAGTCTATTTGGATCACAACTGGCGGGTTATCGTTTCTTTGAACACATGGAAGAAATCCGCAATAAAGATAAAGAACGCCTCGCCGTTCTTGAGGTCTATCATTACTGTTTATTGTTAGGCTTTCATGGAAAATACCGGATTGAATCAATGAGCCAGCTGAATAGTCTAATTAGTCGGGTTGGTGATCAAATTGATTATCTTAAAGGGAAAAAAGCCTTTTCTCCTTTTGCTGCTATTCCGGATCAGATTAAACACATCATTCATCGCGAATTACCATTTTTATGGATTTTGATTTTCTGGTTGCTGTTTGCGTTAGCAAGCTTTGTAGGTTTGCACTATGTATTATCCAAAGACCGTAATGCAGCATTTTCCCAATATCAAAATGTGATTAGTGTTCCTGTAGAACAGGCCTATATCACCATCCATTTACCATAAACATTAGTGACTATGGCATATCAAAATAATAAACATATTCGTATTTTACAGTCTGTAAAGTCTCTGTCTTATTCTCCTCACTTTTACTTATTGAGCGGATTTATACTTGGAGTGTTATCAGTAGGCTCAGTTTTACTCGGCTATCACTATTATCAGAATCATAAAGCAAGCACTGCTGCACAGTTGACAGCAGCAAACGATCAAGGAGCAGATTCAAGCCATACTGTAGCAGGTGAGCAGCTTATTCAAAAAGCTGGTGCACCGTCGGATCAGGAAAATATCCAAAATCTGGAAGATGGTTTTGATCAAAATATTGACAACATGTTTAAGGTAGCAAAGCCAGCAAGTGCAAACGAGCCTGCAAATACTGGATCACCTTTTGACTCTGCATTTGCTATTCAAGAGCAAAAGCCTTTACCTCAGGCCAATGGTAAAATTAAACCGCTTAAATCCCAACCACAAACTATTCCATCTTCTGTTGCACCATCTAAAGAAATCCAACAATCTGAAAAAAATCCTGTAAATGTAAGGCTTGTTACTCAACCCACAAAACCAAAACAATTAGAAAAAACTGTTGAGCTAAAAACAGCAAGTACGTCTACTCAGGAACAGTCACCTGCGAAGACTCCAAAAGAAAATCCTGAAGTCGCACAGTCCTAAAGCATGATCTACCTCATATTATCCAGTTTTATTTTACTTAGCCTCGGCATGTTAGTGCTGGTTTCTTATGATTTCAGAATCCGTTTGATAAGCTTATTCACGCAAATTTTACCCTATGGCAAGAACCGTATTTTGGCTGTCAAACAGCTGGCTTGGGAATTTAATCAGGCAGCTTCGTCAGCGAAAATCCAGTCACATTGGCATATTCAGCAATGGTGGATTTTACTGGCCGCATTGGCATTATTCAGCAGCATCGTCATTTTTAGCTTAACCCGTCCGATTACTGCCAGTACTTTTGAAGCAAATTATTTACGTGAAGTTGATCCGCAAATCTATAGCTTACTGGATGGTCAGGTGTTAGCACCTCCTCCGGAAGTAGATGAACATCTGATTGAAACAGCCTTGCAGGAAGAAGCAAATTACTATGCCAACGTCGTTTCTGCGCAAGTGATTACTCCTTCACCCAATCCTGCTGGAAATGTACATCTGCCAAACAGTCATCATCATAACGATCTCAATACAGCCAACCGGAAATGGGACAAAATTAATCCACGTTATAAACAGCGTTTGTTGATGGTATTTAAAATTATGCGTGAACAGCATGGCTATGAACTGGTTTTATTAGAAGGTTATCGTAGTCCAGAACGCCAAAATTCACTTTCTGCAAATCCAAATACCACACGCGCCAAAGGCTATCAAAGTTATCATCAGTTTGGTCTGGCCGCGGATATTGCCTTTAAACGGAATGGCAAAGTCGTGATCAGCGAGCGAGATCCATGGGCGATGCGTGGTTATGAACTCTATGGCCAAGTGGCCGAATCCGTCGGACTCACTTGGGGCGGTCGCTGGAAATCAATCAAAGATTATGGTCATACTGAATATCGTATGCCGGGTCTGAAAAAAACGGCTGAAATGGCGGCCCAGCTGATTAATGAAGGTCAGCTACAGGCGGCTGCATACTGACCTTCAAGTTCTAACAGATTTTATTGTTGTGCATCCAGAAAGGCTTGCATGTGTTCCAGCACCTGCGCAGGCTTTTCACCATGCAGCCAATGACCTGCACCTTCAATGAGTTCAACATTGGCATGAGTAAATTGACGTTCAATCGCAGCGAATTGCTCTGGTTTGGAAATATAAAATGAGTTGCCGCCTCTTAAGAAAAGTGCTGGTATATCAACTGGTGTCAGATCTTCCCAATATAGAATATCTTGATAATGCTTATATAGCGCCTGCACATTAAACAGCCACTTGCCTTTATTAAAGGATTTCAGCAGGAACTGAATCACCATTTCTTCTTGTAAATATTCACGCATGATTTTTGTCGCATCCAAGCGTGAACTCACATTGGCACGCGCTACAGCAAATAAAGCTTCAAAAATTTTTGCATGATGATTTTCATGATATTGAATTGGAGTTATATCAAGAACTACAAGCTGCTCTACCCGATCACGTGCAATATCGGCCAGCTTCATGGCAACTTTTCCGCCCATAGAATGCCCCACCACAACAAATTTTGTGATGTTGAGACTATCCAGGGTTTCAAGTATATCTTCTGACATGAAATGGTAATCATGTTGATCCGTATGTCCCGATAAACCGTGATTGCGTAAATCTAACTGAATGACTGTACGTTGACTTGCAAAATGTCGCGCCAGCATTCCTAAATTACTCAAGCTGCCGAATAAACCATGAATGAAGACCATTGGTACAAGTATTGAGTCATCATGAGTGGTGATTTGGTAGTTGAGGATCATTTGAGAATTCCGTGATTTCATAGTTTAGTTGTTGATATTGGAATTTTATTGGAAATTAATCAATTGCCAATTCTTAAAATTATAAACTTTGCTTAGGCTATTTATTAGATATAAAGTTTTGCTTAGGCTATTTGTCAAATGTATTTTTAAAGTGTGCTGAAGTTGCTGTTTGAAGCCTCAAGCTTTGGATAAATCATCAGGAAATAGGCTTAATAAATTAAGCTGAATGAGTACGAGCTATAAATGGATATGATTGAAGGCTAATTTTGGAAATATAGTCTTAATTTTTCAGTAAGACATCAATGGATTTAAAACTATCTCTTCCCTTTTATGATTATATTTACCAGATAAAATTGCTTAGGCTATTTTTTTTAATGATAAAGATTGAGAAGGTTAAGGCGATCTCTTCCACCGATTTTTAATATTTAATAATTTTAACTAATAATTCATTTTTATTGGTATTTCCCCCGGGAAAATTCGCATTAATCTTATTTTTATGTAGTTTTAATAAATTAAATATCAGAAAATTAACCTAAATCAAAGGCTTTGATTTATCTTCTTTAGCAGATTGCTCTGCCCTGCTCTTACAAAAAACACCTGTAGTCATGCCAGAGTTATTCATGCTCTGGTTTTGACGATCCAGATAATTTTGCGCCACCATCGCCATCATGGAAGCCATATTCAACTGACTATTTTCCTGAGAAGCTTTCAAAATATTCTGATAAGCCTGAATGCGATCACATAATACCTGACGTTCAGTGCTGATGTTTGGTCTGTCTAACGCTGTATGCGGTTCATCCAGAATGGCTTTGCTTTCATTGACCACACGCGTTTGCTCAGCAATATACTGATCAAATTGCTCCTGGGTCATCGTCTCGGCTACGGCGTAATTCGTGATGAGTACACCGTTGAGTCCCAGCAAGATAGCAAAAGCTAAGCGGTTCATTCCTGACCTTCTTTCCATACATCTTCATAATCATCAGCATCAATCATGAAACGAAAGCCTTGATCCAGGGCCAGATAAGGAAGAACTTCTGAGGCAATATCCTGTAATTCACGTACAGTCATAATTTCAAAGTCAGCATCGCTGGATACTTGTTCACCACCATAGATATACCAGCTCACTTTTGTTGCTGTATCTACTGCCTTGCGAATACCAACAATGGGGTCCTGATTCAGGGTATGGACTGCCACGGCAATAACGTCATCCCCACTCACCTCTACATAGGCAGAACCGACTTCTTCGCATAACAATTTCTGTTCAGCAATAAGCTCTTGAAGCGGTGAAAGTTTTTGGGTGTTCTTTGACATAGCGCCATTTCTCTTAGATTTAATGCGCCCTAAGTGTAGCCTAATTTTTATGATTCGGAATATGCTTTTATCGCCTATTGCATGGCATCTATCTATAAGAATTTAGACAGATGCCGGTTTTTCAAATTATTGGAATACTTTGAAACGGTCTTGATCCGGCATAAAGTCTTTGGCGCGTGCTTCACCTTCAACTGAACCAAACACCAGCTGTGCTCTCAGTTGCCAGTTTGCTGGAACGTTCCACTCTGCATGAACTTTTTCATCTACGATCGGGTTGTAATGCTGTAGAGATGCACCCAAGCCTTCAGTATGCAGTGCTGTCCAGGTCGCAAATTGCGCGATCGCAGTAGAATGCTCTGCCCAGATTGGGAAGTTATCTGCATAAGATGGGAACTGATCTTGTAGGCCTTTCACGACATCTAGGTCTTCAAAGAATAAAACCGTACCTAAGCCTGCAGCAAAAGTCCCCATTTTCGCTGCGGTTTTTGCAGCACTTTCTTCATCTTTGGCATAGCTTTTTAATTTATCTGCGACAAAGGCCCAGAATTTCTCATGTTCACTATTAAACAGGATCACGGCACGAGAAGATTGTGAGTTAAATGATGAGGGGCTTTGTTTAATAGCGTTTTGAATCAAATCAGTTAAGAATTCAGGAGATTGAGTGACATTCTTACCAATCGCGTAGATCGTACGGCGTTTTGTAATTAAATCTAAAAACTGATTCGACATTATTGAAAATCCTTTGATATATCTTCGGAAAAACTGGAACCTTCACTTATTTTCATGAAGGAAATCTAATAAATGAGAATTCTATGATTCATTTACTCATTAGTACTTATAGCTTAAGAAAATATGCTTAGAATAGCTATATTATTAAAGTAATATCTTTATATATTCTCATGATAAAGAATGGCTTATTAATTTATTTTTTATCAAAAGATAAAATAAATGCCCTTTGATGAACCAATTTCTGTTTTAAAATAAGTCATCATGTTCAATGATGCAGCAGAATTTTTTTGAATGAAAAATAGAAAGATTTGCTTAGGCTATTTATGAGAATTGAACTAATTAAATAGTTTTTTGGAAACTATTAAAATTCATCCCCCAAATATGGAGGATGATATTAAATTAATCAGTTTAAATTTACTTAGAATTTGGCGTTAAGCACTTGAGCAGAGACTTTATTTTTCCACAGTTCACGTAGTACTGGCAGATAAAACTTCTCACCCAGATCAACCAGCTCAGCATCAATCAGAGCATGGATATCATGCATAAATAGATAATCCAGCTCTACAGTCGTGAGCTTCATATGCTTTTTTTGATATTCCTTACGCTTCTGCTGTGCTTGTTTAACAAGCTGATCTGCAAAGGCTTTATCTTTGAACTGAGTAATCGCATTTAAACGCAGTTCAATAATCCCCCAACTAGCTAAAAACATCTGGAAAGTTTCAAAATCATTGGTCGTTGATTCCCATGACATTTCATCCAGATTTTCATTATCAGGAAGTACAGGTAAAAGAAGTTCCATGATACTTGGAAAAATCTTTTTAAAATTCAGAATAAATTTAACAGGATGCTCACCTGGATAATCCTTGAATTGCACCTTTCTTTGAACATCTGTTAAATAAATATCAAGCATAAAACAATCATCAGTGGTTAATCTCATCTAATGCTATTGTACGCAACTCTGCCTGAGATAAAAACCACTGCTGACTATTCCATGATAAAACAGGCTTAAAGATTGAAAATAAAAGCGTTACAAGCTTTATTTCGCATTCGCTGAAACCATTTTCTCAGGACGGACGACTTCATCAAACTGTTCAGCTGTGACTAAATCAAGTTCTACCGCAACTTGTTTTAGAGTTTTACCTTCTTTATAAGCAGTCTTGGCAACTTTGGCTGCATTCTCATAACCAATCACCGGGTTCAATGCAGTAACCAGCATTAATGAATCATGTAAGAAGTGCTCAATCTTGTCACGGTTCGGCTCAATACCAACGGCGCAGTGATCATTGAAACTATTACAGGCATCACCGAGCAGCTGAATGGATTGCAACAAGTTATACGCGATTACAGGCATAAATACATTCAGCTCGAAATTTCCAGATGCACCTGCCACATTAATGGTGGTGTCATTTCCAAGCACTTGCGCCACAACCATGGTCATCGCTTCGCTTTGAGTCGGATTGACCTTACCCGGCATGATGCTTGAGCCGGGTTCATTTTCAGGAATACGGAGTTCCCCAAAGCCGCAACGTGGCCCACTGGCCAACCAGCGAATGTCATTAGCGATTTTATTCAGACTCGCCGCTAAAGTTTTTAATGCACCGGAAGCAAAGACTGCCGCATCACGACCTGCCAAAGCTTCAAATTTGTTTGGTGCAGTGACAAATGGTAGTCCAGTCAGTTTTGCCAGAGTTTGTGCTGCTTTTACTGCATAGTCAGGATGGGCATTCAAGCCTGTACCTACTGCTGTCCCCCCTAAAGGCAATTCATATAAACCATGCAGTGCCTGTTCCAGACGCAATAAACCGTGATCTAGCTGAGACACATACCCACTAAATTCCTGACCCAGTGTCAACGGCGTAGCATCCTGTAAGTGAGTACGGCCAATTTTGACGATGTCTGAGAATTCCTGAGATTTGGCATGCAAGGTATCACGCAGTTTTTTTACTGCTGGAATCAGTAATTCATTGATTTGCAGACTTGCAGCGACATGAATTGCTGTTGGGAAAGAGTCATTCGTTGATTGAGCACGATTAACATGATCATTCGGATGAACCGGTTTTTGAGAACCTAAAGGATTTCCCAGATTCTGGTTAGCGATATTGGCAATCACTTCATTACAGTTCATATTGCTCTGCGTACCAGAACCTGTCTGCCACACCACTAACGGGAATTGACTATCCCATTGCCCTGCAATCACTTCTTCTGCTGCTGAAACAATATAACCTGAAAGTTCATGCGGAATCTGATTTAATTCGGCATTCGTCAAGGCTGCCGCCTTTTTAACCAGACCCATGGCACGAATCATAGGCCGTGGCAGACGTTCATTACCAATTTTAAAGTTCTGCAAACTACGCTGAGTTTGTGCTCCCCACAGTGCTTCACTGGGTACAGCAACTTCGCCCATGGTGTCATGTTCAATACGTGTTTGCATATTTAACCTCTTTATAAAGTTTTAGTATTTCCTTGTTCCATCTTAGGCAAAATAGAACAGCATGTAAATGATAATTATTATCAATAATTGGGATAGCGTTAATCGGTATTATTGCCCACGTAACGTGTTCTGATAAAAACGCCACTCGTCTTCAAGCATTTGCCGAATCGAACGCTGAGGCTGCCAGTTTAAATTCTTCCTGGCCTTTTCCGCCTTAGAACCAACCTGATCTAGTTCCGGATTAGTGTAATATAGCGCCTCTTCCGTCTTGATATTGATTTGCGTCACTTCTCCAATTTCATCGAGCAATTTCTGAATCGAAATCAATTCGCCCGCTATATCAAAGGCTTCACAGGCAAAACTTTGTGTACTGAGCCATTGCAGACTCTTAATGACTGCATCACAACAATCTAATACATGCAAAAAACTGCGTTCTACAGTTTTATCTTCAGTATTGGCCTGTTTTCGCAATTCAATACTTTCCCGCTGTAAGGCCCCAACCTGCATGGCTAAAGGCACGATATTTTTTGGTAGCGGCGGTACCACTTCACCCAGTACCCCATGTTCAAAGGCACCCGAAATATTGCATAGTCTGAGGATCGCAATTTTCCATTCATTATCAGTACGTGCAGTATCACGGATAATTTCTTCTACCATCTGTTGAGACTTGATATAAGGGTTTGGATAACTGAAATTAAATGGTGTTTCTTCAGTCAGATCAGGACTGGATTGCCCATAAACAGCAAGGCTGGACAAATGCACAAGATTACGAACACCCGTCCGTTGCATGGCACGTAAGAGACTCATAATACAACTGACATTATCATTGTAATATTCCAGCGGTTTTAGTACCGATTCTTCTAATGATTTAAAGCTTGCAGTATGTACCACGGCGTCAATGGAATTCTGTTCAAAGACTTTGTTTAAAGCAGGCGTATTGCGGATATCAATTTTAACAAAAGGCACATACATGCCGGAAATGAATTCAAGACGCTCTAGCGTCTGCAGGCTGGCATTGGCCAGATTATCGACCACAATGACCTGTTGCCCTTGTGCGAGCAGACTTAAAGCAATATGAGAGCCTATAAAGCCTAAACCACCGGTCACTAAAATCATTGTATACTACCTTTTTATTATGTAGCCCAGATCAACTGCTTAGGTTGATCAAGCCTGTAGTGAATTTCATGAGCACCTTAATTCTTATTACCTCCGCCCCGACGTCGATACATGCTTGGCATGCCTTAGGAATTGCCAAAGCATTACAGCAAAAACAGGAAGACTTTCGGGTTTTCTTTTACCAAGACGGTGTGTCAGTTGCCAATGCTCTGCAATGGGTACCGGATGACCAGCGTCACCTGACCCGTGAGTGGCAGTCCTTGCAAATACGTCTGCCCGTGTGTGTAAGTGCGGCGTTAGCGCGTGGTATTACAGATCAGGAGAATGCTCAACGTCACAATATTCAACAGCATAATCTTGCAGATCAGTTTGAATTAGTCGGATTGGGCGAACTCGCTGATGCTGTTCAGTCTGCACATCGTCTGCTTCAATTCTAATCGGTCTATTTTTTGGGATATGTTGCTTTTAAAAGGTATATTGTGTGAAATCTGTACTCGTTATATTAACTCAATCTAATCTGAATTCCTTGCAGGTTCATGAAAGTCTTTCTGCGACCATGGTACTTGCGACCTTTGGTTCAGACGTGAAAGTCTTATTACAAGGTGCAGCTTTAAGCCTATTACGTTCAGATCTGCAATTTGAACAGCTTAAACATGCGTTCAAGATTGCTTCCAACATGGTCGACAGTTTTGAGTTTTATGATCTGACTCCAATTCTGGTAGAAAGTAAAAATCAAAACTCGCCTTTTATACAAAATACAGAGCAAGAAATTGAATTTGTCGAATTAAACCCCGCCTTTATTCAAGGCTTTGACCATGTATTGTATTGGTAAGGTTGCTCACCATGTCTGATAAAACTCTTTATATGATTCAAGCCAGCCATGCGGCTACAGCACAGATTATCGAACAACTGTCCCAACTCTATAGCGAAAATGATCAGGTAATTCTGATGGGCGATGCAGTCTTGTCAGTTGAGCATCCATTTATTCAGCAGCTGAAACAGATTTATATTCTGGAAAATGAGGCTGAATTATTGTCTCAACCAGAAGTAAAAAATTTGAAAATTATTAACTATGCCGAATTTGCAGAACTATGCCTGGGCTTTAGTCGCTGTATTTCTATGAAGTAACACATACGGATCTATCATGAATTTAGAGTTAGACCAAGATGGTCATTTAGTGGACTATACCATCTGGAATGAAGACATCGCACAGGTGCTTGCTGAGAGCTTAGAGTTAAAACTGACCCCTTGGCATTTTAAAGTCTTACAGGCTGTACGTCAGTTTTATCAACAGTTTGGTCACTCTCCAGCGACACGTCCTCTCATCAAATTCCTGATGAAAACTGTAGGGCCTGAAATCAACAATGCTGTACTTCAGGAAAAATTTAATACAGGCTTGGTGGCACGCCACCTTAGCCGTTTGGCAGGCATTCCTAAACCGGCAAATTGCCTTTAAGCAGATATATAATCACTACTCATGCAAGTTTAAAAACGATACAGTTTACTTAACTTGCATGAGATGATTTTTATATCCTGTAGCTAGAGTATAAAGTTTACAATCATGCAGACCTTCATCTCTCAGCTTAATTCTGAAGAACCACTTTAATACATCACACTGATATTGTTCGCCTCTAGATCATACCGTGCTTAAACTCATCTCATCAGAAATTATATCTGTTTCATAATGAGAATAACGCGTCTTCAGTTTTGCCGATGCTCGTGTCAGTTCATGTTGGTATTCAGGCAAGAATGTCTGTAGCAAATTAATATTGGCGAGTGCCTCCTCCTGTTTAAGCACCTTATTTTCCAATAATGTTTGTTGCCTGTTTAGAAATATTCTCAGCTGCAAATATTCAGGCTTATGTCCATCCTGCATTGCAAATAACATACTGGCAAAATCTGAAACAAACTGAGTGCGCTGTTGGTTCAAAGACTGAGATTGATTCCGCACCACTCCCCGACGCTGTACAGCCTGATTCAAACTTTCTGCCTGACGGTCTAGAAGCGGCGTATGGGTATTCATCCCATAAAAAACCAAACCGCTGGTGCGGTTCAATCCCAATTCTTCCCGATGGATTTCATTATGGACCTGATAACCAATCAACCATAAGATTAAAAATAGAGCCACAGTACTAAGCAGGTAAACGCCTTTTTCATTCATATGCCACCTCCCGGTTAAAACCGTGCAGAAGTGATTCCCCAAGTGACAAAAATAGACAAACAGCGTTAAGCCAAATAACGATCTTCATGAGCAATGCTCCAATTTATTTTTCTTTTAATTTCTTATTGTTGTAAGTAACTCATGGTTACCTTTGCATTAAAACAATATACAAATGCAAAAAAAATGTGTAGCGCTTTCCGACCAAAAGAAAACCCGAATTTTGCTCTCCGGGTTTAATTAAAATACTAATTAATGTCTTTTTAATACATTAAATTATTCATCAACTATATCAATAAAAGGTGCATTTAAAACCTTGGCTAAATCTGCTGGGTTTAGACCAATGTCCAAACCACGCTTGCCACCACTGACATAAATTTTATTCAGCCTTTCTGCTGATACATCAATCACAGTTTTCAGGCGTTTCTTTTGCCCTACCGGGCTGATTCCACCCACCAGGTATCCAGTTAATCGTTCTGCCTGTTTAGGATCTGCCATCTGCAATTTCTTACAACCGAATGCAGCAGCTACTTTTTTAAGATTAAGCTGATGATGAACAGGTAATACTGCCACAAAATATTGCTTTTCATCCGTGACTAATAATGTTTTAAAAACCTCTTCAACAGCTAGGCCTAGTTTTTCTGCTGCTTCCAAACCAAAGCTTTTAGCATTGGCATCATGTTCATATTCGTGAATGCTATATTCGATTTTACTGGCTTTTAAAAGTTTACAAGCTGGAGTCATGATATTGACGATTTTGTTTTAGATAGCTGCATTATATAAAATTCGCACCTTTCGCGAACATGTCTAGACTATTTATAAACCATATTATTCGATAAAGTTTCTACGAAAAGCCTCATTGTAAGAGGGTGAGTGTCGTTGAGTTGCCCCCCTACGACCATTCATCGACTTAATAGACGACCTTTTGCCAATTTAAATGCTTTATCTTTTGGCTGAATATTCAGCATTGAATACAATTCTATGAACATTTAAGTCAATCTCACTATTTTATGATACAGGAATTAAAAATAGGGCGAATCAGTAAGTTTAACTCACTACCTAATTCCACTGTTAAGCTCAGGAGTTGCCTCTTTTTCTATGCATACTCACAACTCTAAGGGATCTTAAAATAATAGCTAATTGTGATATTTTTTAATTTAAAATAAATTGAATTCAATAACTTATTTAATAAAATCTCATATAATTAGAATTATTATATAAAAACCATTCATGGGCACTTTTTAAACAGACTTTTTTGTCACTAAAATTTAAGATGAATAAGCTTTAAACCTTAAATACTGCAAACATCTAGTAGGATCTGATCAAAAATAGTTGACTTCTTTATTATCTGTCGGCAATGTTATATAAACATTATTAACTGTTTTAGCCAATTAGGCTTACAATGTAAGAATCCGACATAACTCCCATAAATGTCATTTTTTAACATTGCCAATTCCTTGCAAAGTTTTCATTATATAGTCCACTATCAGGCAGGCAATTTCTACACCAATTCAGACAAAATTTTTATAAAATGTAGAATTTCATGCCATAATGAAGGAAGTTTGCTGACATCTTGCAAACTTCTTTTGAAACTTTTGAATTGGAGCAAGCTGAATGAGTTCGACCATTTTGGTCATTCATGGACCGAATCTTAATTTGCTGGGAAAGCGTGAACCAGACGTATATGGTCACTTGACTCTTGATGACATCAATCAGCAGCTCAGCGCTCAGGCTAAAAATGCCACACTAGAATTAGACACTTTCCAAAGCAACTGGGAAGGTGCCATTGTCGACCGAATTCATCAAGCACAACAAGACGGCGTGCAATACATCATTATTAATCCTGCAGCTTTAACGCATACCTCTGTTGCAGTGCGTGATGCACTTCTTGGCGTTGCCATTCCATTTGTTGAAGTCCATTTGTCTAACGTTCATGCACGTGAGGCATTTCGACATCATTCATATCTGTCCGATAAGGCGATCGGCGTGATCTGTGGTCTGGGTGCAAAAGGCTATGCCGCTGCCCTCGATTACATCATTGAAAAAATTCAATCTTCTAAGCAATCTTAATTAGGAATACTGTCTCATGGATATCCGTAAAATCAAGAAACTCATCGACCTGATGATTGAGTCTGACTTACAGGCGATCGAAGTTAAGGAAGGAGATCAATCCATTGCCCTAACTCGTCGCAATCCAGTGGTTGCAGCAGCTGTTCCTGCAATGCCTGCACCTGCAGCTGATGTACCTGCTGCGAAATCCCCACGTGGTGCTGTGGAAAAATCTCCGATGGTTGGTGTGTTCTATGCAGCACCAAGTCCAGGCGAAGCACCATTTGTGAAAGTGGGTCAAACTGTTTCTGCTGGTGAAACACTTGGTATTATTGAAGCCATGAAAATCATGAACCCGATTGAAGCAACTCAGAGCGGTGTGATTGAAGAAATTCTGGTGAAAAATGGTGAAGTGATTCAGTTCGGTCAGCCACTTTTCCGTTACCGCGCTTAATCACCTCGGGGATTCATAATAATGTTGCAAAAAGTTTTAATTGCAAACCGTGGTGAGATTGCCCTGCGCATCACCCGAGCTTGCAAAACTTTAGGAATTAAAACTGTCGGTGTCTATTCAGATGCTGACAAGGACTTGATGCATCTGCGTTTCTGCGATGAAGCAGTATGTATCGGCCCTGGCGCAAGCAGTGACAGTTACCTAAATATTCCAGCAATTATCACAGCAGCTGAGATTACCGGTGCGGATGCGATCCACCCAGGTTATGGCTTTCTGTCTGAAAATGCTGAATTTGCTGAAATTGTTGAAAGTTCTGGCTTTATCTTTATTGGCCCACGTCCTGAACACATTCGCCTGATGGGTAATAAGGTTTCTGCCATTATTGCCATGAAAAAAGCCGGCGTACCAACAGTACCAGGCTGTGACCATGCAGTAACCATCCACAATGCCCTTGCTGAAGCCAAAGAAATCGGCTTCCCGCTGATCGTAAAAGCTGCTGCAGGTGGTGGCGGACGTGGTATGCGTATCGTTGAACGCGTGGATACCCTGCTCGAGTCTGTACAAGCGGCACAACGTGATGCAGAAATGTGGTTCGGCGATGATACGGTTTATATGGAACGTTTCCTGCAAAAGCCGCGTCATGTTGAAGTACAGATCTTAGGCGATGGTAATGGCCATGCGATCCATTTGTATGACCGTGACTGCTCTTTACAGCGCCGTCACCAGAAAGTACTGGAAGAAGCTCCTGCACCAAACTTGCCTGAACAGGCACGTGCTGACATTCTGGAAGCTTGCGTGAATGCATGTAAGTTAATGCAATACCGCGGTGCTGGTACCTTTGAATTCCTGTTTGAAGACGGCGAATTCTTCTTTATTGAAATGAATACCCGTGTTCAGGTAGAACATCCTGTCACTGAAATGGTGACTGGTGTGGACATCATTGAACAACAGCTTCGTGTTGCTGCCGGTCTGGGTCTGGATATTCAGCAAGAAGATGTCGTTGTTAAAGGTCATGCGATCGAATGCCGTATTAATGCGGAAGATCCATCTACCTTTATGCCATCTCCGGGCATGATTGAGACGTTTTACACACCAGGTGGTGCAGGTATCCGTTTAGATTCGCATATCTACCCAGGTTATAGCATTCCACCGTATTATGACTCAATGATTGCCAAGCTGATTGCACATGGTAAAGATCGTGAAACAGCCATTGCCCGTATGAAGCAGGCGCTTGATGAAATGATTCTGACTGGCATCAAGACCAATATTCCACTGCATAAAGATCTGATCCTTCAGGATGAGAACTTCTGTGAGCAGGCAATGGATATTCACTATCTCGAAAAACATCTGCTTAAACAACTTGAAGGTGCTGAAGAAAAGGCTTAATCCTCTTTCAGTATCCTTAATAAAAAACCGCTGATCATTCAGCGGTTTTTTATTATCTGTAACCTTAAGGAAGAATACGTCTTAAAGTTGCAAAACACTGCTCTGCCTTTTCAGTAGCACAGAAATTAATCGTATGTGGATTCTGCCATTTCACAAAATACTGTGAGACTTCACCGGACTGATCTTCTTGATTGCCAGAACAGTCTTTCTGGTTATTGTCATATTTCACCTGAAGAATTAAGGCCGGAACCTGAGCGGTGGTATCTTGCGGCAACTGATAGTCATAGATGCCTGATGACCATTCATCACCACTTTTAATAATCACATTGTTATCACTTTTAAAATTATAATATTCAACACACTTGCGGTTAGTCGGGATTTCCATTCCCCATAAGCCCATGATTTCAGGACGTGTTACGATACGGAAGGTATTGGCAACAGCTGAAGCTTGTGCAGCTGTTTGGGTATTTTTATTTATATCTGCAGCCATCGCCCAGGTGGTTAAGGTAAGCAGCATAAGGCTTAGACATGTTTTTTTCATATTAAAAATAGTATTCCTTGGATTGTCCCTAACTTAGCATATTTTTGACAGTGGGGAGTATGGCGAAAAATCATTTCATCTACTTAAATAAAAATATCAGTTAGATACATAATAGCCATTTCTTTTCCACATTATTTTGTTTATATTTTGTACTTATGCGATTTTAAGTATTGATTAAATTACAAACAATCAAAAACAAAAAGAAAGATCTCAAAGCTTATTTAACTAAAAAAACAGCATGTGATTTTTCATTGTAAATATACTAAGGTAGCTTCATTTTGCGATTTGCTGATTTTAAAGAAAAACAACTGGATCCGGATAGCTCTGCATATCTCATTATTGCGCTGTTAATTCTTATCTGTAGCTTTATTGGCATTGCAACGCGACCAACTGACTATTTAGCATTTTTATGGCCAGCCAATGCAGCCCTACTCGCCTTCTTTTTACGCTTTCCACAGCTCAACAATAAAGGTGGCTGGCTAGGTGCGTTCAGTGCTTATATGTTTGCAGACCTGCTCACAGGTGACTTTTTTCTACAAAGCTTTTTTCTGACACTTTCAAATCTGTTAAGTACTATCGTTTCGCTATTCTGTATTCGCTATTTCAAGATTAATTATAAGTACTACAACAGCGGGTTTACCTTTATTCATCTGTTCGGTATCTGTGCCTTCGCAGGATGTCTGGCCAGCGCAGCATTTGCAGTGATTACTCTGGTGAATATTCCCGGTTCCTTTATCACTCCGGAAAACATGAAAACTGACTTTTTCCTGTGGTGGACTGGGGAAATGGTTAACTATATTATCATCCTCCCTTTGGTACTGGCCTTTCCTAGTGCCAAGCAAATTCGTTATTTTGCGAAAAATCGCAGGAAAAAATCTTATTCTTTCAGTTATTTTCTTCCGATGATCACTGTCGCAGTCTGTGTGGTCTTGACTCATATTTTTGCCGGGCCTGGCGCATTAATCTATCCTCTGGCCGCCTTAATCTGGGCAGCACTCACTTATCGTATTTTTACAATCTCGATTATTAATACACTGGTTCTGATCACCACTTACAGTAGCCTGACACAGATCTATCTGGCTGATCAAACCCTGGCAGATTCTACGACTTTTGTGTCCTTACGCATCGGCCTGTTTATGCTGGCACTGGCACCACTGATTCTGTGCATTATCAGCCAAAACCGGAATGAGTTGTATAAGCATGTGCTTTATCTCGCCAATTATGACAGTTTAACCCGTACCATGAACCGCCATTACTTCTTTAAAGAAGGTGAAAGTTTACTGAAACAGTCTAGAAAATTGTCGTTCTCTCTTATTATGCTGGATATTGATTACTTTAAACGCTTAAATGATCAATACGGCCATCATGTTGGTGATGCAGTTTTACAGCAATTCTCTGAGCTGGTGCGCACCAATCTGCGTAGCTGCGATCTGTTTGCCCGGATTGGTGGTGAAGAGTTTGTCGTCTTACTGTGGGATATAGAGCACGATGAAGCGCATTGGGTGGCTGAACGTATCCGTAAGCTGGTGCAGCAAACACCGATTTATCTGGAACATGGCAAATCGGTGCATATCACGGTAAGTTTGGGTATTACCCATCAGGAAGCACCACAGCAGACCGAACTGCAGGATCTGATCAATATTGCAGATCAGGCGCTTTATCAGGCCAAGCATATGGGTCGTAATCAGGTCGTACTTGCATCTTAAAATTTTTAACTTTTATTTATTCAAACAGGGAATGTCATGAATTATCAGGAATATCTTAGCTATGATGGTCTGGGACTGGCCGAGCTGGTCGCAAAAAAAGAAATCCATGCTTCAGAGTTACTGAATATTGCTTTAGAACGCAGTAATCAGGTCAATCCTGAATTAAATGCCATCGTTATCCCGATGCATGATTATGCCTTAAAACGTACTGAGGCAAATTTATCAGGTCCTTTTGCCGGTGTGCCTTTCTTGGTTAAAGATCTGTTTCAGGAATATGCCGGTTATCCGACTTCTTATGGCTGTACTGGCTTTAAACGTATTGGCTATATTCCGGATACCAATGCGGAAATTGTGAATCGCTGGGAAAAATCCGGCATTGTAACTTTTGGCCGCACCAATACACCTGAATTTGGAATCAAAGGCATTACCGAGCCAGATGCCTGGGGTAGCTGTAAAAATCCCTGGAACTTAGCCCATAACAGTGGCGGTTCATCGGGTGGTTCTGCTTCTGCTGTTGCCGGGGGGATCGTGCCGATTGCGGGTGCGGGAGATGGCGGTGGTTCGATTCGAATTCCTGCTTCTTATTGCGGTCTGTTTGGTTTGAAACCAAGCCGGGGACGTACACCTTGGGGACCACAAATGAGTGAAGCCATGCATGGGGCAGCAATTCAGCACGTTCTGACCAAAACCGTTCGTGACAGCGCTGCGATGCTGGATGCTACGCATGGTGAAGATCATCATTCCATGTTCAAGATCGTACGGCCACATACACATTATCTGGAGATTATTCAGCACCCCCCGAAAAAACTGAAAATTGCATTTAATACCAAATCCCCTATTGGCACCAAAATCTCCAAAGATGCAGTTCAGGCCATCAACCAGACAGTGAAACTTTTGGAATCATTAGGACATGAGGTAATTGAAGATCATCCAGCGATTGACGGAATGCAATTGGCTAAAGATTTTATTACCACCTGGTTCAGTCAGTTCTCTTATATGCTTGAGGAAATCCGTAGGCAATATCCGTCTAAATCAACTGATTTTGAGCTGGACTCTCTAGTGTTATCTGCTTTTGGCGCCAAAACTACGGCAATTGAATATATCCAGAACCTGAACAACTGGGGTGTCTATGTTTCCCAGATGAATCATTTCTTTGATCGCTATGATTTATACCTGACACCAGCAACGGCGTCGGTGGCACCACGCAATGGTGAAGTAAAAACACCCGCTTGGCAAAAACCGATTATGAAAGCATTACTGGGTATGGGAAAGGCACATCTATTGGCTCAGGGTAAACTGATTGAGCAGATCGTCAAGGAGAACCTGAAATGGGTGCCATTCACCCAGTTATCCAATATCACTGGCCTACCCGCTATGTCAGTACCACTATACTGGAACGAACAGAATCTACCTTTAGGATCTCAGTTTATCGCGCCGTTTGCTCGTGAAGATCTGTTGTTACAACTGGCTGCGCAACTAGAAGAAGCACAACCATGGTTTGATCGTTATAAAGATATTCAAATCTAATAATTCAAGAATCATTACTTCAGGTGGACTTTGTGGGTTCCACCTGATTAGGCAAACCAGATAAAAATAGTAAACCCGTTAGCGTAGCTGCAGCAGCATATATAAAGATAGTTGCACCGCCAAATTGGCCCCAGTACTGACCAGCAAGAATACTGCCACTAGCGACGCCAATCCCCCACATGGTACTATAGAGTGCTTGACCTCGCCCCTGCTGTCCTGCCGAGAAATTCTGGAAAATCACCCGCATCGCAATCATATGAAATAGGCCAAAACTAAAAGCATGAATACATTGTGCCATAAACTGCACTATAAATAGCGAAGGCAGCAGACCTACAATCAGCCAACGCAATCCTGTCAGCAACAAACAGATTATTACTAGTGTTCGCCACGACCAGCGATTAAAAAATAAAGTCGCATAAGCAAACATGATAATTTCCGCAATCACCCCAACCGACCATAGCAGTCCAATCTGACTGGTAGTATATCCATGCTGACTGAGAAAATTGCTATAGAAGCTATAAAATGGCGCATGGGAAAACAGCATAATTAGCTCAATGATGAAAAAGCTGTAAACCACTGGTCGTTTCAAGATTGGCCATAACGGTTCAAGCTGTTTTTGTGCGGATGGCGCCGTCGAAGGCTCCTTAATGCTAAAGGACCAGATAAAAGCAAGAAACGAAATACACAGCAATAATACTGGCAACATACTGATCGGGATAATTTCAAATATTGTTCCAACAGCAAAAACACCAACAATAAAACCCACCGATCCCCATTTACGCACTTTGCCATATAGCTCGGCACGCTTTTCTCCGAGCCAGAAAAGCGTCACACCTTCAAATTGTGCCAGAATTGCATTTTGGAAAAAGCTAAAAATCAGCATCAGTAATGCCACAGACTGAAAGCTGTTTGGAACGATAAAAATCATGAACCAGATACAGGCTTCCATCCAAGTAGCAATGCGCACCAGCAGCATGCGTTTGCCAGATTTGTCAGCAATCCAGCCCCAAATGAGGGGTGCAAAAAAGCGAGTGACAATGGCAATTGAAGATAGAATCCCAATCTCTGAATAGCTGAAACCTTGATCTTCAAGATACAAACTCCAGAATGGCATGAATGCGCCTACAATGGCGTAATAACAGAAGTAAAAACCACCTAGTTTTGTTTGTATTGTCATTAGTTGCATTATCTTGCAATACCTTGCATATTCAATAACTTAAAATTATTCATAGTTGCATCACATTGCATACACTTTGCCTTATTTGCAGCTCAACAGTCTACAAATCAGTCTACAAAATTAATTTTTTGTAGATTTTTAAAAATTTGTAGACTGCTTACTTAAATTGCTGATTTATTGAGTAGAATTTTACCACAATGCCATGATGATAATTGACGATAGGTCTATTGAAATGAGAGGTAATAATAAAAATGATGGACTGGATCTAGTTTTATATAGAACACACAATAAAGAATGAGGAAATATTTAAAGATTTTATAGATTGAAATAAAAAACCGCCCTTTCAGGCGGTATTTTTGTTATTTCAGCAATCTGTATCGTTCATGCGGAAGTGTTTTCAGTTCAAACATATGATCATAGGCATAAGTTGGAAGGCTTATACCAAACTTTTTACATAGATCCGATATGGAATGATTCATAGAGAACATAATGTCATGCAACATATAAACCAGTTGCGGATTGAGCTTAGCTAATGTCGGACTATGGGTATTCCACCATGCTTGAAACAGGCGAGCATGACTACACAGCATTTCTATAGATTGATTTTCATCTATATGAACATCCCCTTTTGCTTTGATCTGCATCGTTTCCAAGTAATCCACTGCGTCTTGGAAATGGATGGCCAACAGTTCACTATAACGTGGGATGCGAAAATGCTGGTTGTGCCGGCTCCAAAGTTCGGTGCGTTTCTTTACATTGCCTTCACAACGTCGATCAACGATTTCTTTGAGTATGGCTTGCTGCTCTGCGTTAATTTTCACTCGAGTGTCAATTTGCTGCTGCAGAACTTCTTTTTCCAGTACATCGAGTACCCATTTACGAAATTCTTTGGCGACTGGTGTGCGGGCAAAGAATGTGATGAGATGGCAACCGCGTAAAGAGAACGCTCTAATTTGCTGTATACCACCATTCGTTTGTACTTCAACTAAACGCGTCATATCAGAAGTAAACTCGTCTGACTTACGATTAAAAATTTTCGTTATAGCTGTTTCAGGGTTTGCATATCCTAAGGCTAACCCAATTTGGGTTGAGCCTATCCATACATGATGATCACTAGATGATAGTGGTATCAAGTTCACATCATTAAATGTTAATGCTAGACTATTCATGTCTTTTCTCCAAAGCTTAGACAGAAGCCCCTTGTCCGCCAAGATAGAGGGGCTTCATTGTTTTTAATTCGATTGCTTAATTAATGTCATTCGAAGTTCTTCTAATGACTTCACTAAAAAATTATTTAAAGAACGACCATCTTTTTTAGCCTGTTCTTCTAAAAATTTTTTTAACTCTTCTGGCATTCTCAAATTATATTGAGGATTTTTATGTTTACTCATACCTACTCTCTATAATACCCACTTGCTACAAAAAACATTTAATACCCATCGGCTACCATTGTCAATACCCACTTGCTACCTATAAAGTATGCGACAAAGTATAAGACTATGCTTTTAAGCATAATTTATTGATAAATTGGAATATGTAATGAGTAGTGGTCATTTAAATGCGCAATATAATTTAAGACTTCCTGATGAGCTTAAACAGAAAATTGCAAAGTCTGCTAAAGAGCTGAATCGCTCTATGAATGCGGATATTGTGTCTCGTCTTGAAGGAAGTTTTGAGCACAAATTTGGGGATTTAGAAAACACTCCCACAGAAGAGTTGATGAAAGAGTTAGCAAAGCGATTGGATGGGTTTAGTGTGGTAGTAAATAAATGAGCGATTATAAGACTGTTAAAAAAAAACAACATTATGTATATAGAGCATATTTGGCCCAATGGCATGAAAAAAATTGTGAAATCCATACTCTAGATTTAAATATTTTTGAAATATTTACTAAAAAACATGCTCGTGAAACAGGTGAAGAAAGACTTTTCTATAAAACTAAAGTTGATGATATTGTATATGATATGATCGTATATAAGTATCATGATTTAATTAAAAATAAATCTAAAAATAATCCAATATATGGATTCATTATTGCCTTAAAAACTTTAACAAAAGTAACAGAATATCAAGATAATCAATTAGAAAATTATGATAAGTTAGATATTATTCACAATAATTTTCTTGAAAATTATTACAATGATGAAATTGAAACTTTAATCGATCCTGTTTTAAAAAAATTTATGAATTTAAAAAATCAGAACTATCAAAATTTTTTAACTCCTAAAGATTATCATCAGTTGATTTTATTTATTGTTTCTCAATCATTTAGAACCAAGTCTAGTTTAGATAATATGACCCAAACAGTTAAAGACTTATTTATTAAATACCCAGAAAAGGAAATTCAATTAACAGAAACTCAAGTAAACTCTTTTCATAAATTGTGTGCTGTAATAGATATATGGAAATATACTGAAAAAATGATTAAAGATAGAGTTAAACTTATAATTTATCATAATCTAACAGATCTTGACTTTATAACATCAGATCAACCAGTATTTATTAAAAAGATTAAGGAAGATAAATTTCTTTACTATTTTAACTTTCCTTTAACACCTAAATTTTTCATTAAAGTACTGCCTAATAAAAGTCCTATTCTAAAAGATCCATACTCTTTTAAACCTATTAAAGATAGAAGTGAAATTATAAAAATCAACTATACTATATATAGCAATGCTTATTCTTATGCATATTCTAATGATAGGAATAATTTAGAAAAATATAAAATTTTTAAAAAAGCACTTTAAGGTGCTTTTTTTAGATTCTGCCATAACTTACTTTCCATTTGCTCTACATCCTTAAGCTCAACAAATTTGTATCTATAGTTTCTACTGGCTAAAGTATCTTTATCCACTAAAACCAACGTATTCGCTACTTTCTCAACTAAATACCACTCAGTAGAATCACCTTTAAGCACTATTTTATTTGATGCCTCTTTTGGGAATTCATAGTTTTTACTCATGCCATTCACAGCTGGCGCAACGACCAACGCCATAAAAATACATACGGACTTAACTACTAAACTTTTTGTGATATTGAAAAAAATCAATATATTTAAAAATAATAATTTCAGAACCAAATCAAAAAAGGTCATATCAAATATGGGAAGGTAGTGAGTACCTATACAAATTATATTAGCCAGTAAAATTATCTTCCCAGATATTTGTTTTGTAATATTAAAATTCATTATCGTATAGGCATATAATGAAACTAATGCAAATAATATTGAAGAATATGAGCTTAATGCTAATTCTGTATATGAAAAGGAGCTAATCAAAAACTGTAAATCAAATAATAATAAGTAACCTACTTTATAGAAAATCCCAATAATCAAAGGAATAATAGTTATTACAGGAATATAAGTTAAAAAATCATTAATTTGGAATTTATTCATTTTATCATTAATCTATAGTGTAAATAATGTGCCTACGCTCATACCAAACTAGAAAAAAATGTGCTTGTAATATATACCCCCACGCTCTTTGTGTATTACCCAATCTAAACCTAAAAATATTATCTGAAAATTCATCTAATTCTAAATCTAGAAGCCATCTTTCTTGTGCTTCATCATGTAAGTCATTTAGTTCATGACCATGATGCATTTTATGTCCAGTATCAGAGGAAAAAGAATCTATTTCCTTCCAAGTTAGTTTTGCAAAATCTATAAATTTCGGTTCAATTTCCGAGTTCCATTCAGTAGTATTCCATGCTCGACTTTCCCCCCAAGACCAATGATCTAATTGGTCTGCTTTAGATATACACCAAGTAACCTTATTTGAAAAACGTGAAGTTTTGAATATAGGTGTTGGGACTGCTTTTGCCAGCTCTTCAAGCTGTTGACGTTCTATGTGCGGGGCAACGTGCAACTCTTTCTTTGAAGTTTTTACAATCTCAGCTTGTTTTGGTTCTTTTTCAGATAAAAGTATATTTCTAGTTCGAATGCTTTTTTGCTGTTGCTCGTCTAATTTTAATTGCTGTCTTTGCAGTCTTTTTTCTTTTTTAGAAACCATGGCTTATAACGCAGTGTAATATTCATGCATAGAAGCTTTGGTAATAACTGTTGTACAGCGATCACCTGGTTCACAATTCCCACGAGCATTCACCCAAGGATCTTCTTGATGAGTTAAACTGCTTAGCCATTGGGCGCTCTTCTCACCATAATAATCTAAAACTTCATCAACAGACTCACGCTCTTCGTCAAGCAACTGATTTGCATTTGCAGCCGCAAATAATTCAGACGATACCTTAAACATTCCTTTATGCTTTTGATAAAGCTCTGGAATTACAGGTCCATTTGCCCAAGCTTGAAAATCTTCTACAAATAATTCTTCATCTTCCCATGCCATATGCCAAGCCTGAGAGTAGTACATTAATTTTTGTAATTTCATTGCTGAAATTTCACCCATTTTTTCTGTGATATATTTTGCAACATCAAGAAATTGAGCCATATTTTGTACCTTATAAAACTATAGATATAAAAAATGGTAAGTTATCTAAAAACTTACCTTATAGGTAAATTCTATACTATTTTTAGGACTTAAAGTGACTAATTTAAAGTTTTGTCAACCAACTTTTAGGACTAAAACTGATATTTGTCAACCGAACCATTATCCATATAACTCTCTAACTAGATTCATTAAGCAAACAAGCTTAAAGTTGCTAGACTTTGGCTAATTTTTTGACTTTAAAATAATTTAAGAAATTTCTAATTATTTTAGTTTTTTGGGTTCACTTCCATCCAAATTGAATGAGCTGTGCAGCACTTCCTAAGAGTCTTTACAAAGTCAATCTGCTTAAATAACCGTTTATCAGAAAACTCAAATTTCAACGTCATCCTGTGACGCATTATTGATTTTAAAGGATTTCTTTTATTTGTATGAATTACCCTGAATCTCTACAATCTTGATTAATGTAACAAAAATCAAGAGGTAGTAATTTTATGAGTAATACTCATGGGGGATTTCGTGCCGGTGCTGGCAGAAAGAAATCTGAAGAAACCAAAGTGATTCGTGTGCCAGAATCACAGGTTCTTGATATAAGAGCATACTTAAAGTCATTAAAAAAAGAAAATGAAATTAGCGATATCCGCCAGTTTGATCCTATTACAAAAATAGAAATACCCCTGGCAACTGAACGCGTTCAGGCTGGATTCCCCTCACCCGCTCAAGATTATATAGATAAGAAACTAGATCTGAATGAGTTTCTAATCAACAATGCCAATGCCACTTTTATCGTGCGCGCCAACTCCCTTTCCATGTTGAATGCAGGAATTGATATTAATGATGCTCTGATTGTGGACCGAAGCATTGAAGCCCAGCACAGAGACATTGTGATTGCCTGTGTAGATAATGAGTTTACTGTTAAAAGACTGATTATTGATGCGAAAGGTTGCTGGTTGAAAGCTGAGAATGAGGGGTATCCAGACATTCATCCTCTAGAAGGCCAGCAGTTTGAAATCTGGGGTGTAGTCACAAATGTAATCAAGAAGTTCAGATGAGCTATAACAATGAAATCTATGCGCTTATCGATGTAAATAATTGCTATGTAAGTTGTGAGCGCCTGTTCAATCCCAAACTCAAAGATGTGCCGGTTATTGTTCTCTCAAACAATGACGGCTGTGCAGTTGCGCGTTCTCAAGAAGCAAAAGATCTTGGTATCAAGATGGGTGTTCCTCTATTCCAGATCCGCGATATTGTTGAAAAGCACAATGTGCAGGTTCTCTCGAGTAACTATGCCTTGTATGCTGAAATGTCACAGCGCTTTCATTCAATCCTGGCAGAGTATGTGACACCAGGTGAGCAGGAAATTTATTCGATTGATGAATGCTTTTTGAAGCTTACTGCCTATTCTGAAAATTACGATCTGGTGAAATATGCTCAAGACATGAGGGAGCGCATCCTGCAATGGGTAGGCTTACCTGTAAGTGTTGGTATTGGTCGATCTAAGACCGAAGCAAAGCTAGCCAATCACATGGCTAAAAAAGCAAAACGCTTCAATGGTGTTTGTGATCTGGTTTCTATGGATCCTAAGCACCGGGATTATTTTTCGAGTTTGATTGATGTTTCCGAAGTCTGGGGTGTTGGTCGTCAGCATAGTAAAAAATTAAAAGGCTTAGGTATTAATACTGTCCGTGATTTAGCTACCTCAAATCCACATCAAATGGGGAAACTGTTTTCAGTAGTCATGCAGAGGACTGTCATGGAGCTGCAAGGGGTTTCATGTATCGAACTTGAGCAGGCTGCACCAACAAAAAAGCAGATCATTTCATCACGCTCATTTGGTGCGCGTGTAACTGATATTGCCTCATTATCAGAGGCCATGAGTGATTACTTGCAAAATGCGGTCAAGCGCTTAAGAGAAGATAATTCTCTCTGTGGCTGCGTAATAGCATTTGCTCAGTCTAATCCTTTTGATAAGAACAAGCCTTTCTACAACAAGTCAATCAATATCGGATTTACTGAGCCAACTGATTGTGCTGCCGTCATGAACCGGGTTGTAATGAAGCGAATGAATGAACTTTTTCAGCAAGGAATCGAGTTTAAGAAATGTGGGGTAATTTTGACTGCTATCGAGCCGAAGTCGACATACATATATGACCTGCTATCTGATAGTACTCAAATAGAGAAAAATGAAAGACTGCAAGAAGCTTTGGAGAAAGTAAAAGTAAGATTCGGAGATAAGAAGTTAGCCATTGGTCCTTGTAAGATGCATGGTCGTGCATGGACTATGTCACGCCAAAATTTAACCCAGAATTATTTCAGTTGGGATGGGATGTTAAGGATTGATAATTAGAAAGTAAAAGCCCTCACTTAGAGGGCTTATGAATCTTAATATAAGCATCTACTTTGGCTGAGCATTCTGCATATTGCTCCATATGCTCAACATAGCGAGTTAGCAACTCTCCCATAGTGCCATTGTTCAAGCCCTTAAGTTTATCACAAGGATTAAGGAGGCTGGCTGGAATTTGCGGCAATGCGAGCGGCTTCGGCGATACGCATGCCATCATCTGTAAGCTTGCACTCAGAATAAACGCGCTCAGTAATAACTTTTTCAGTTTCATGTTTTATATCTCTGAATTGGATTTTTATATTATTGCGCTCGGCTTCTAGTTCATTTTCAACAATGAATACTTTGGCCTTCCATGTATCAAGAGCATCTTGATAGGCTTGATTCACTTTGTTGATACGCTCAATGCATGCCACATCAGCAGCAGCGAACTTCTCTTTCCAGTGCGATGCCCGCCATGTCTGTACACCCAAACCAATTAGGACCAGCAATAAAAAAGCCGCCAAAAAGATAATGACGGCTTCGTAAAACTTTGTGATAAATCCTGTTATTAATTCTTTCATTGCGCCCCCATGCATTTATTGTGACGTTCAAGCTGTCGAGTCCACACGCCATAGCAATTGTTAAAACGAATACTGCAGTCGCGCTTGGCCACATACTTCCATTTCAAAAGTGATTTACACGCTTGGATATATTCACGCGCTTTCAAATGACGAAGCATGGAAGATCCAGACCAGGCGTCAGTGCCGTACTGATAGGTGAAATCAAGATAAAGATCATATTCAGGTTGTGAAATTGGAATATTTAGAACGGTTTTATTGAAACGCTGGGCATCCTTATCCATGTGCAGCTTGAGATAATTTAACGCCGTCTTACGATCAATTGCAGGATCTGTCATCTTGACTCGTACACCGTTTGGATAGACTGTGGTGCCATGGCCGATAGTTGGTACATCTCCTTTAACCGGGATCACCGCCTTAGGTGTAAAGCCTTCTTTTTGTGCTGTCGCTTGAACTTGGTGTTCACTTGGTCCAGTAATAAAAATGCCGCTTAATAAAGCGGCAGCAACTGTTGAACCAGCGACAAATAATTTAGTCTTGTTTTGCATCCCATTGCCCTCGCAATTTTGCAATTTTCAGTTCATGTTCTTCTTGCTCACGTTGATCTTTACGTTTTTGAAATTGCTTGTTTGATAGGTAATTTGCAAAACTGATCGCAAGACCAGCCAAACCAATCAAAACACCAATTAAAAAACCCCAGTCCCAAGTAGCAAGCCAGGAAATAATTGTGATGCCTGTGCCTGCTGTAGTCGCTACTGGCCCAGAAGCATCCACCATTTGTGTCGCGTTCGACATTGCGCCCCCTTAAAATCGGCAATAAAAAAGCACCCGAAGGTGCCGTTGTTTGGTTAAGTTTAGACTTCTATTTCTGAATGTGACCCACTTGGCGCAGGCCGCAAAATAACTTGGTTTGCAATAAAAACTCGGGCACCTAAATTATAGTTTGTGCCAGATGTGCAAAGCACTGGACCAGATCCCCCATCAATCTGTACTCGATATTCTGGGTGCTTCACTGAAGTAATAATTCCGATGTATTCAGCATGGGTCGGATTAAGTAATTTCCGCAGCTCAAATAAAGGATTATTCACGGCTGATACGCTCCACGATAATGGTTTCATTCACTTTTTCATGTGAGAAGCTACCTGAAACTGAGTCAATCACACCCCACCACTGGCCATTAAATGCAATGATTTTACCAGGTAACATTTCGCCTATTTCTTGGCTTACTGGAATATCAGCGAAGGTGTGCAATTCCTGAATATTGGCTTTCACCAATTCATTCTTGCCGTAACTGGCACCAGACACCACATTGAATAATGGGCCAGTGACTGTTTCTAGCGGAACATCACCTGAAGTGCCACGCTGCTGCACTTTCAAGCTTTCACCACTACGACTATTCACTACGGTGATGGCATTGAAGTCAGCAATATATTCATCGTTCTTCTTGATGTTTTGCTGCATCACCAGGCTTTCAGATAACAGAATATCGTAATCATCCACCATCATCGCATCCCAATAATCTTTCTGGTACCGGGGTAAGATAGTCAGTGTATTACCTGCTTTCTGGCTATAGATAAAGCCACCGCCTGCATCAACGACTTGTTTAATTGCGTCGATTGGCGCCAGTTCCGCATAGCTCAGGCTTTCAGTAGGTACGATCCAGCCCAATTCATCAATTAGCTTCCAATCCAAAACTGTATCGGCATTAGCGCGATCCAGTTCCGCTTGTACTAGTTGCACAGAGGTACGTTCATTGTCCTGGATAAATGAGCGTAAAGGCCCATATTTATCAGAATTTAATGCGGTCACACTTCGACCTGGATAAGTGTATAAAACACTGGCAAAACGTCGGGTTTCCTCTGGATCTTCAAGTAAGACATGATGCTCAAAGCCATTGATCATAACTTTAAGAATCACCGGCTGGTCGTTAATCGGCTGAAGCTTATCTTTTTCGGTAGGTGCGACTGTAATCGAGTAAGTCCAGCACCATTGAGACCGACTGGTACTGTAGGTACCATCCATGACTTTAATCTTCTCGCCGGTATCCAATCGCTCGGCTGTTAATGTATTCACGATATACCACCAGTTCCTTTTTGGCAGTGCTGGAATACAGTCATCTGCACCAAAATTTAAAACAACATTGTGTGAATCGACGTCATGACATAAGCAAACAAAATTTAGATCGCCAGTGCCTTCATATTTGGGTAATTCAGGCTTTGGCCAGGGTTGAACAGGATGCTTTCTGTAGTGAATTGCTTTGGCTTGATCCCACGGCAAATCTGACTTGGTGATAATCTCCAGGCTTTTATCCCACTCAAATGAAAAACGCTTTTCAAAGACTTGGGCCACTTCATGTGAATAAGTAAAAGTCTTACGCCTGCGGATCATTTCCTGCCAGACCGTTTCCCGGTTATGCCGCAGCTTGATTGTTTCTTCATCCACATAGCGCTGATGAATAAAGAGCTTATCACCCTCTTCCCAAACAATATAAGCATCAGAACCTAATCCCGTTGCCTGCTCATGCAAGGATCTAATCGCCTGGATTAATGACCTTGCTTGCTCATATTGAATATTTTTCTGATTGGAAATCACCAAACCCTGGTCATAAAAAAGAGCCTCATTCGAGACTCTTAATATTGGCTTCGCCCACGGTATTTCTGTGGTACTTAAGGCTGCAATCGCTTTCTGATATCTCATGTCCAAGCCATAGGACACACCCACCAGATGATTGATATCGAATACCGCTATAACCTCAAATTGAAATTCAGTATCTAAAACCGTATCAATGATGCATAAGTTTTCACTAAATACTGCTTCGACCTCAAAACTAAAGCTCGTATCTAAAACAGTATCGATTTGGCCAATGACATCAGTATTTTCACTGAATACAGCAACAACATCAAAGCTAAATTCAGTGTCGAGCACCGTGTCTATGACCGCAGTATTTACACCGCTATCTGCATAAACTGCTGTGACTTCAAATGTAAACTCAGTATCAAGTGTTGTACTGATGACACCCGAAACATGGCAGAGTAAAACTTGAAGTGCGACATAAACCACCTAATTAATTTAAAGGGTTTATGGAGTATATAAAATTGTCATACCATCATCTTAACTTTGAAGATCGTACTGC
>NZ_LFRE01000118.1:0-1988 GCF_001077515.1 Acinetobacter sp. VT 511
GAAATACACTGAGACGTTTGTGGAACTGCTTACCATTACAATAACCGATGCCTAGCAGATTGCCCATCTCCATACGACGTGCAGCAGCCTGCGGATGCACAATAAGTCCTGCCGCGATCAGGTCCTCCCAATCGATCAGGCTCGGAGCACCTTCGTATGAAGTATGTACGCGCGCCAACGCATGACGGATCGCCTCGGGTGAGGCATTCTCCACCCCAATGTCCCCTTTGCGCGTTGCATCGGCTTCCGGAATGAAGGCATGTTTGCAGCCAGGGACCTTGTTCGCAATAATTTTACGAATGCGTTCGCCAGCATGATCCGGATCTGTCAGTACAATGACTCCCCGTCTCTCCTGAGCAAGCGCAATCCGCTTCAGAATGCGTTGGTTGATGGCTGATCCACCTAGCCCTGCTCGTGAAGCTTCAACATAAGGATTTATACCTTTAATATTCATATGCCGTTCGCGGCCCACATATCCATGTGCACCTGCACCCAGACCGTAGTAGTCCTCATTACGCCAGTAGGTAATATTGTGACGACTCTCGAAGCCCGGCTTGGCAAAGTTACTGATCTCGTATTGTCCATAGCCCGCTTCTTTCATACGTCTCATTAATAGAAGATACATCTCCAGCTCATCATCTTCATGAGGAAGTGGTAACTGGTTCTTCTGATACAGGGTATGGAAAAGTGTATTCTCTTCCACTTTCAGGCTGTAGATGGAGTAATGCGGCAGATCCAGTTCCAGCGCTTTGTCGATACTCTCATTCAACATTTCTACGGTCTGGTTTGGCAAACCAAACATCAGGTCCGAAATGGCGCAGCTTCTGGAAGATACCGCCAAGTTCGTGCGCGAGAATTGGCCCGTGGACGATCGCGACGACAGTTTCGAGATGATGTACAAGCGCACCGACCTCGGGGACTTCGTCATCGTCGATTATCGCCCCTAGGCGCCGGGCCGGGGCCGGGCGATCTCCTCGCCCGGCCATTCGGGAACTCGGGCGCTCGCCCGATCCCGAGCTAGCGCTTCGCTCCCGTCTTCCGGTCGAGGAAGTCGAGGATCGTGTTCCACAGGTGCACGCTGATGCCGGGGCCGCCGACCTTGTGGGTGTGGCCCGGGTAGAACATCATCTCGAACGGCACTTCCGCCCTTTGCAGCGTCGCCGCCAGCGCGGTGCTGTTCTCGAACACGACATTGTCGTCGGCCATGCCGTACTCAGGATGCTGAGGAACGTCGTGTAGCAGGTACATTGCTTGCAGGTTATGGAGAACGTATTGTTCGTCTGGACAAATTCCCGGTAGATATCGCTCCGGAAAGTCATCAAATTTTGATCTCCCACAACGATAAACCAGGTATTATCGGACGTGTAGGAACCCTGCTTGGACAAAACGATGTCAACATCGCATCCATGCAGGTTGGACGTAAAATTATTGGTGGTGCAGCGATCATGATTCTGACCGTAGATAAAGCTGTTCCAAAAGATGTTCTTGTGCAGCTTGCTGCGTTGCCTGAAATCAATACTGCTGTTGAAATTGTTCTGGAATAATTAAACTTATTTCTATATGTAAAAGGAAAGACGGGACCCTCGTGGTTCCCGTCTTTTTTCACGCTCGCCTTTATCACCGGATTTCCCCCTTGAGAAAGGGATCAGAAAAATCCGGGGATAACAGCGATCGGAAGGTTATTCTGCATTCGGAGTGGCCCCGCGTGAAGAGGGGAATTGGACGTATACTTTACATCTCCTGAAAGAAGGTGAGCCCATGGCACTGTCCACTGCGGCAGATCTCGTTAAAGCACCTCTGTTATATAAAGGAAAAGTACGTGAATTGTACGATCTGGGTGAACATTTTCTAATCGTGGTTACCGACCGAATCTCGGCATTTGATTACGTGCTGGACCCGGCAGTTCCCGAGAAAGGAAACGTACTGAACAAACTAAGCAGCTTCTGGTTTGAACTGACAGGTGACATGATGGAGAACCACGTCGTTCA
>NZ_LFRE01000119.1:0-6869 GCF_001077515.1 Acinetobacter sp. VT 511
ATTTACCCGAGGGCGAAGGCATCGACTGGAATGTTGTGATCGTGGATGCCACGGAAATTCCAATCCAAAGGCCTAAAAAAACAGAAGAAAAGCTATAGCGGCAAGAAAAAGCCCCATACCTTTAAAGTACAGGCCATGATTCACTACAAAACTCAGCAAATTCTGAGTTTATGTACCAGTCGCGGTGCAGTGCATGATTTCGAGTTGTTCAAACGCAATTTAAACCAGATTCCTTTTGGGGCTTTTATCCTTGCAGATAAAGGCTATCAGGGGATTTATGTGTTGTATCCGAATAGCCTGTTGCCATTAAAAGCCAAAAGACACTGTAAATTGGATCCTGAATTGAAAATCTATAATCAAGAAATCAATAAAAGAAGAATCGGAATTGAGCATGTATTTGGCAGCCTGAAAACCTTCAAAATCCTTGCTGAGCGTTATCGAAATAGAGGTAAAAGGCTTGGTTTGAGATTCAATTTAATCGCTGGAATCTACAACTTGGAACTGAGCAAAAAATGATTTATGAAAGAGGTCTATTGCAGAATAAGCCTTTAGAAATAGGTTTGTGCAACGAAACCCATTCAAACTCGTGGCTTCCAAAATTTGCCTCACATGACAGAAGCAAAAAATTCAGATGGTAGGTGTTCATCTAAAAATGGAAACATTTTTGTCGTCATTCTTGCTACCTATTCGCTACCTTTTTATTTTAATTAAAAAAACCCCTTACGATTAATGCACGCAAGAGGTTGATTTATATGGTGGGCCCAGACAGACTTGAACTGTCGACCAACGGATTATGAGTCCGCTGCTCTAACCAACTGAGCTATAGGCCCTATATGCTGAAAACCTTATTTATCAATAGGTTTAGGCGACAAGAATACTAGCTAAGATTTTTTTAAAAGACAAGCCTTTTTATGCCCACTTGCACACTTCATCATCAATTATAAATTAGAAAAAATAGACACTTTGGAAATTCCTCATACTTTAGAAGGCTCTCATAGTCATTCAGAAGGAAAATTTCCATTTCTTTACAAAACAGAGCTGCTATCAAAATATATTTAAAAATTAACTCTCAACTATGCTTTTATACTTTTTATATATAATTATTTACATACTTTGAATGGCTGAATTAATTTTTATATTCGGATCAATTCAGCTATGAAATTAATTAAAAGCTTAAGCTTCGTGCTCCAAATTCTCTTTTTTGCGCATATCCAGATAAATTTCGATCAAAGACCATACAACAATGAGTGCAAAAATGAACAATGAGAGCACCAAAGCCGTTAAATAAGTCATTCTTTATCCTCTCTAGCAAACATGATTGGAAGTGTCTTAAAGCCGAAACATATCCCTGGACTTCGACAAAAGTCTAATAACTATTTTTTGTACTGAACAGCCATTTTTTAGCATTTTTAAGAGTATTTTTATCTATTATAAGACGTTTAACTAATTAAAATTAATTTTGTTATTGTTTTTAGATCTTAATTAGCCGTTACTCTATATATTTATTCACTTGCTTTTTGAATGTATTTAAGGCTTTTAAATTAATTCAACTTGACGAAATATAAGAACAAGCACAAATTATGTTTTTTTTCACACACTCCATCCCCTATGTTTAAGAAATTCATTGGCGAATCTGCGTTTAAACTTGCAGGTTGGCAATATCACGTTGAACCAAATGTGCTTGAAGACAAGCAAGTGATTGTGGGCTTTGAGCATACTTCAATGATGGATGCCGTGCTTTCTCTGGCCTTATTTCAGATATACGACATCAAAATTCATACTTTGATTAAAAAAGAATTATTTAAAGGCCCATTTAAGCCATTATTAGAAAACATTGGCGGTATTCCGGTAGATCGTAAATCGAGTAAGGATATTGTGACCCAGATGGTTGAACTTTTTCAGAGTAATGAAAAATTCAATCTGGTGATTGCACCTGAAGCGACTCGCGCCAAAAATGGTGAAGAGCGTCGACCAATTCGTACCGGTTTTTGGCATATTGCCAAAGCAGCAAATGTGCCGATTGTACTCATGTATGCCAACTCTAAAACCAAACAGGGTGGCATTTTCGGAAAAATTTATCCAACAGACCTTGAACATGACCTGGCTTTAATGAAACGGCTTTATAAAGACAATGTCGGTCTGGATATCGTGATCCCTGAAAAAAAATAATGTATGTCCATGAGATGTTATGCATGACCTAACATCTCATTTCTTCTTCTCCTTCTATCCTCTTTTCCACAATAAACATTTTTTATTTTTAAACTAAATTATTACCTTTAATCCCCGAATAAATTTCTCAGTGCGTCTATTTTTTTGTCATTATCGTTAAATCTAAAAACCAGGCTCTTTTTTTAAAAAAAGCCCTTATGGTAGAATTTGCCCAATTCGATAGGCATACAGCCAATCTACAAGGAGCATATTTCGCATGGCGGGTCATTCCAAGTGGGCCAATATTAAGCATCGTAAAGCAAAACAAGATGCTAGCCGCGGTAAACTTTTTACCAAATATATTCGTGAATTAACTACTGCTGCAAAACTCGGCGGACCAGATGCGGGTAGCAACCCACGTTTACGTGCTGTTGTCGAAAAAGCATTGTCTGTAAACATGACACGTGATGTGATCAACCGTGCGATTCAACGTGGTGCAGGCGGCGAAGATAACGACGATCTTAAAGAAGTAACTTACGAAGGCTATGGCGTAGGTGGTGTTGCCGTAATTGTAGAAACAATGACAGACAACCTGAACCGCACTGTACCTGACGTACGTCACTGCTTCTCTAAAACTGATGGTAACTTAGGGACTAATGGTTCAGTTGCATTCTTGTTCACCAAACGTGGTGAGATTACTTTTGAAGATGTGTCTTTAGAAGATCAAATCATGGAAGTTGCTCTTGAAGCTGGTGCTGAAGACATCGAAGTTGATGAAGATGAAATCCTGGTCATTACTACACCAGAAAGCTTCGGTACAGTTCAGGATGCTTTAGCTGCTGCAGGTTTAAAATCTGATAATGCTGAAGTTGTGATGAGCCCTTCTACCAAAGCTGAAATCACGGATATTGATCAAGCGAAAAAAATCATGAAAATGATTGATATGCTTGAGGATCTGGACGATGTTCAAAACGTTTATACCAACGTTGAATTCTCTGAAGAAGTATTGGCTCAGCTAGACGCTTAATCTTCAGGAAGACAAAAACGCACCTTTGGGTGCGTTTTTTATTTTGATCTATCTTATGGAATCATTTTGTAGGTGATTTCAATCAATTTACTTAGTTATTCGGAGACAAATATTTAGATAGTGCTCTCCCTTCAATTAAACTTTATTGAGTAAGCCACTGCAGTTAAAAACATTATATTCCTTGATCACGAAGCTGGAATGCAGTGCGACCACATGTTCAATCTTGCCGATCTTGTTAAGCAGGATCTCACTATAGTTTTCCATATCACGTGCGACTACTTCGACAATAAAATCTGCCGATTGTCCTGTTACTAGAAAGGCATTAATCACTTCAGGAATACTTTCCAGCTCACCCAGAAATTTGGCAAAAGTGTCACTATCATGTTTGCTTAAGGAAACCTGCAAAAGTACATGCAGACTGAAACCAAGCTTTTGATAATTAATTTCCCGTTTTAGACCACTAATAATATTATGGTCAATCAACTGTTTAATACGGCGGTGAACCGAGCTGACCGAAAGATTCACCCGTTCAGAGAGTTCATTCAAATTGACATCTTCATGGGTCAAAATTTCAAGAATGTGCTTATCAAAACGATCTAATTCCATCTTTAATCTCTTGCCACTTTATTAAAATACATCATTATTTTACGCATAATATTGATATTTTTTTCATAAATTACCAGATATTTGCAAAAAAATACCAGATGATGATCTAGAGGAAATTTAAGTCATTTCGATAGTCATTCATCGCATAAAATATATTTTAGATAAACGCAAATATCTAATAAACCATTATTATTTATAATAAATTAATCTATTTAAAGCTTTAAATCTCTTTCATAAATCATTTTTTGCTCAGTTCCAAGTTGTAGATTCCAGCGATTAAATTGAATCTCAAACCAAGCCTTTTACCTCTATTTCGATAACGCTCAGCAAGGATTTTGAAGGTTTTCAGGCTGCCAAATACATGCTCAATTCCGATTCTTCTTTTATTGATTTCCTGATTATAGATTTTCAATTCAGGATCCAATTTACAGTGTCTCTTGGCTTTTAATGACAACAGGCTATTCGGATACAACACATAAATCCCCTGATAGCCTTTATCTGCAAGGATAAAAGCCCCAAAAGGAATCTGGTTTAAATTGCGTTTGAACAACTCGAAATCATGCACTGCACCGCGACTGGTACATAAACTCAGAATTTGCTGAGTTTTGTAGTGAATCATGGCCTGTACTTTAAAGGTATCGGTCTTTTTCTTGCCGCTATAGCTTTTCTTCTGTTTTTTTAGGCCTTTGGATTGGAATTTCCGTGGCATCCACGATCACAACATTCCAGTCGATGCCTTCGCCCTCGGGTAAATACCTGGGCTCGAACCAGGGACCTGCGGATTAACAGTCCGTCGCTCTACCGAGTGCGCTGTGGGGGGATAGAGTGGCGCTCCTAGTGGGCGTCGAAACAGTGAAAAGGAACTTTTGGGAAAAAGCTGTAGAAATTGAATCAAGTGTTTGAAAGATAGTCGAAAAGGTTTTTAGTTCAAACTGTTATATTTAAGTAAAACAGGCCAGTGGTCAGCTTTTAATAAGCCTTAACTTATAAATGATCTGAAACGTCGGTAATGATGTGGCACAGCGCATACCGACCACCACGATTTAAACCTAAAAATAGCGATATAAAAATAAGCCCCCTTCGCAATGGGGGGGTTTTCGGGAATCCTGGCTCTCCCACCTGGGCTCGAACCAGGGACCTGCGGATTAACAGTCCGCATGCGGATCGATCGCCATCCCTGCAACGCACGCGATCTCTCGCCTCATTGCCTGGGCAGCTGCTATCCTCGCCCGGAAAAATGACCATTCAACAGCGAGGGAGCCAATTAGCAGGATTATTCCGGCCGACGTCCTGGAGAAGCTCTCCGTCGCCATGGACAAGGTCCCAGACGGACATATGGTTCGCCATATTCGCAGCGGCTCATCTCTGCTCAAGAGCTTCGCCGGACTCGGTCACGCCGGCAAGGCGGCGCCCGAAGCCCGCTTATCATCAAGCCTTGAAGTCGGGCCCGGCTGGGTTCGCGTCGGCAACCGGCGCCGCGTCGACGTCGGCGATCGTAGGACTGTCCAAGCCTACGCCCGGGCGAACCTGGCGCCGCACGCGACGCACTGGAATTTCGATCGGGTGCGGAACGCGGCGGCGGCGCGGTGGAATGCGGCTCTGGGCGGGATCGCGGTCGAGGGCGGCACCCCGGACCAGCGCGTGGTCATGGCTTCCGCCTTCTATCACGCGCTGCTGGCGCCCACGCTACTTTCCGACGTCGATGGCCGCTATCCGGGGCTCGACGGAAAGATCCAGCAAGTGCCGGCCGATGCCGCTGCCTATAGCAGCTATTCGCTCTGGGACGTCTATCGCGCGCAGCTGCCGCTGCTCACGCTTGTCGCGCCGGAGCGGAGCAAGCACTTCGTCGACGATCTGATCCGCCAGACGGCGCAGTCGCCCTTCGGCCCGCTCGTCTGGCCGCTCCAGGGCAAGGATATAAATGAATTGTATGGCTAACCGATCATTCTATTTTTGCTGGCCTGAATCCCTGCGATTAACAAAGCGATGGCCAGAATGACTTGTATTAGCAACGGCAGAGTCCATCCTTTTGTCCAGTCATGAAGCATACCGAACAGTAAAGGTCCAATTGCCGCTAGCATATATCCGAAGGACTGGGCCATACCGGACAGGCTGGCAGCTTGTCTGGCATCTTTTGTGCGAAGGACGAAGAACATCGTTACCATTCCAAATGAAGCTCCAGCGCCTATTCCTGCCAACGTGACACCGATGGTAACGAGCGAAGCGATACCACTTAACAATAAAGCATACCCGACAATTAAAGAAGAGCACGTTATCGCGGTTAGAACACGCTGATCTCGCGTTCGGCCACTGGAATAGTTGATCGACTTTGACTAATTTAACTGATTAAAGCTCTGCTTTCCGTAAGGGAGTGCAGGGCTTTTTGGTGTGCAGAGTTAATGAAGACTGGTCAATAATACCGAATAGTAAGGAAATATGTAGATGAACCAGGCATAAGCCTTATATAAACCCAAAAGACCGTTCTCCTTGTACCTGGAGAACGGTCTTTGGTTAATGAATCGCTGCAGGCCTCTAGTTTCCTCCGCCAACGGCTTTTACATTTGTATTGTTACTTTGATACTTCCGAATGATAGATACCTCTACACGGCGATTCTGTGCCCGTCCCGTATTGGTGTCATTGCTGGCAATTGGGTGATACTCTCCATAACCACTTGGTGTGAATTTGGAAGGGTCCAATTGCGAGTTCCATGGTTGAATTGCTCATATGTCATCTCCTCCACATCTCTATATAAGCATCTTGCATGAAATGTACATGGGTGAACCCATGCACCATGGTGATAATGAGTTCCAGCCATCTCATGCAAAATGCCCTATATTATCTGATTACCCTCAGAATAGTTCCTTTACCGCTTCATTTGAAGATTTAACTCCAAAATCTCACCGGGAAGACCATCGTAATCGCCTGTCCAGGTGGATACAAAGTTCTGTCTGGTCAAGATCCGGCGAGAAGCAGCGTTACCCGGATCGATAACTGCATAGAGTGATCCAATCCCTGCGGCTTGTGCCTGAATAATCAACCGTGACGCAATGGATGTGCCTTGACCTTTGCCCCAATGTTCAGGCAGGA
>NZ_LFRE01000012.1:0-386 GCF_001077515.1 Acinetobacter sp. VT 511
ATGGATATACACAGACTTAATACGATTGTTTTCCATTTCAGTCACTTGGAAAGAAACCTGTTGATGCTCAAATGATGTACCAACTTCTACATGACCATTGGCTTTATCCAGAATAAGAACTGCAACACTGATATAACCAGCATCTTCTTCAATTAGATCCAGCATACCTAGCTCTAGTTCCAGCTGATACAAATCCAGCATGCCTGCAGCAATCCAATGCGTATCATCCACACGAACTAAATCCAGCTGTTCGTCTGCATCCGGGAATTCCCCTGCAATCGCTTCAAATACATCTAGTGGTGAAATCAGACACTGTACATGACCAAACTCATCAATCACCAGAACCAAAGAACCTTTAGAAGTCCGCAAGGCATTAATTGCATCAA
>NZ_LFRE01000120.1:0-3323 GCF_001077515.1 Acinetobacter sp. VT 511
TGACGTGTCTCCAGCGCCATAGCAATTTCCTCGATCGCCGTGTTTCCGGCACGTTCACCAATGCCATTGATCGTACCTTCGATCTGATCGGCTCCGTTGAGAATGGCTGCAAGCGTATTGGCCGTCGCCATACCCAAGTCATTATGGCAGTGGGCACTCAGCTGTACCTTTTCAATACCGTGTACATTCTCCTTGAGATGTTTGAAAATGTTTCCGTATTCATATGGGCTCAGGTAACCAACCGTATCCGGAATATTCACGACAGCTGCACCTTCTTCAACAGCCATATTCACCATTTCCACGAGGAAATCATACTCGGTACGACCTGCATCCTCAAGTGAGAATTCAATCTTCGAGAATGTTTTCTTTGCATAACGAATCGCGGAACGAGCTGTATCCAGTACCTGCGCTTTGTCCATGCGCAATTTATGTTGGCGGTGAATAGGTGAAGTTGCCAGGAAAACGTGAATGCATGGGTCCTGTGCACCTTTAAGTGCTTCCTTAACCGCATCAATGTCTTGCTCTCTGGAACGGGACAAGCCAATTACAGTCACATTTTTGACCGCATTTGCTACTGCATTGACAGCTGCCAGGTCACCTGGAGATGCCGCCGGGAAACCCGCTTCCATCCGGTCAATGCCAAGCCGCTCGAGCTGATGGGCAATTTCCACCTTTTCACGAGTGTTCAGATTGACTCCCGGGGATTGCTCTCCATCACGCAGCGTACCATGACTGTTGCGAGCACCAGATAGAGGATTGATTTTTTCTTGGACCATGCCGGAGCATGCTCATGAGGTAGCTCTTCATCGCGATCCTCAGTGACGTCTGCGAGGTAGTTCTTATGTGTCACCATGGAGAATAGTAACCACGCAATATACGCGAGGATGAGCAATCCGGCCACGATGAGACTAAGTGTATTGGTGTCTTTCTGTGTAATGGAATGTGTATTGAGAAAGACTGCCGGAATAAACAGGGCAATGATGGCAACAATCATCAGGGAACCATTCAGACCTGCAAGTGAAACATTATAATTCTGAATTTTGAACTTGAGTCCTCCCGCAAAAATACTTAACCCGAGCACTAATAGCAGATTTCCTATGATAGAACCTGTCAGACTAGCTTTGACAATAATGTTCTCACGGTAAGGGGACAGGTAACTCCGCGATGGCGGAATTACCTTTTTCTTATTTCAGCGCGCCTGGTGAGAAGAAATCAACAATTGCGCCGGTTTTTTGCATATTAATATTAGCTTGTTCAATGTTGAGCTGGGCGACAGAGACAAAAAAAGCGTCCAGCAAAGTTAGTTGTAATATTCTTGCCGAGGCATTACGACCTAATAACGGCGTTTCCGGGGCTGGTGAGCAAATAATATAATCGGCCAGTTTCGCTATCGGTGAATGGTAGCTATGGGTTATACAAATAATCTTTGCCCCGTTCTTTTTTGCCAGTTCTACGGCCGCTTTTACATCACTGGTTCGCCCGGAATGGGTCACTACCAGCACAACATCTCCTTCCTGTAACAACGAGATCAGCCCCGAGCTCGTGCCGGCGGGCCAAGACGGACGGATGCAGTCGACCGAGGGCCGGATCGGTCCGTACAACCTGCACGACTTCACGCTGTACCACGTGCTGCGGTTCGGATTCCGGCCGTCGAAGATCGCGTTCCTCGCCGCGAAGGCGTGGGAGGACCCGGATGCCGGGGCCTGGCCGCCGGGCTACCCCGAGGGGGAACGGCCGGCGTACGACCTCGTCGCCGTGGCGCGGTGGATGGACGTCTTCCTGCAGCGCTTCTTCGGTTTCGCCCAGTTCAAGCGGACCGCGATCCCGAACGGTCCGAAGGTGTCCCCCGCGGGATCGCTGTCACCGCGCGGCGATTGGCGCGCGCCGTCGGACGGGAACGCCCGCGCGTGGCTGGCGGACCTGCACGCGGCCGTCCCGCAGGCGTTCGCCCGCGACTGAGGTCACCAGCCCATCGAGCCGGGGACGCCCTTGAACGGCCTCATGAATGATCTGACCTTCACACACGGTGCGGGACCAACGCCAACCGAGATTGCCGACATGGGGAATATCGGAGCCGATCCGCTGTTCGCGCAAGGCAAGATCGCCATGGAAACGACAGGGTTCTGGAACATCGGTTCACTTGCCAAGGTGGAAGGCATTAATTGGGATATCTCTCCGGTATGGGGCGAAACAAACGCATTCTTTAACGGGTTAACGATTACCAACGCTTCCAAACACAAGGAAGAAGCATTCAAAGTAATTGAAGCACTGACCACACCGGAAGCACAGATGCCAATGGTCAAAGCCGGTCAGGATGCTCCTGCAACCAAAGCAGGTCTTTCCAGTGATGAATTCCTGAACGCAGAATATGGCGGCAAAAAAATCAACATGGCTGCGCTTCGCTATTTCGTCGCCGTGGCCGAGGAGGGCCACGTGACGCGGGCGGCCGAACGGCTCGGCATGCAGCAGCCGCCGCTGAGCCAGCAGATCCGTGCCATGGAGACCGCGATCGGCGCGGCGCTGTTCCATCGCCTGCCGCGCGGCATGCAATTGACCGAAAGCGGCCAGGTGCTGCTCGAGGATGCGCGCGCCATCCTCGCCCAGGTCGAACGCGCCGTGGAAACGGCGCGCCGGGTCGCCCGCGGGGAAAGCGGCCGCATCGCGGTCGGCTTCACCAGTTCGGCGGCGTTCCACCCCTTCGTGCTGTCGGCGATCCGTGCTTTCGGCGACGCGGCACCCGACGTGTCGCTGGCGCTGGAGGAGGGCGGCACCTGGAACACCCACATCGCTCTATGAAACTCATACGTTATTTTCAAAGGTTTACGACGAGCACTGCCGCCCTTGTAGTGCACAATATATGTACGCGGATAATAAAAAATTCCCCATCCCGCTTCTTTGATGCGATAACACCAGTCAATATCTTCTCCATACATAAAGAACGTCTCATCCAACCCGCCAACCTGGTCAACCGTCTCACGCCGCACTAGCATGAACGCACCAACAAGACAGTCTACCGGATATTCATCATCCGGGCTCAAATGTCCCAGTTGATATTGATTGAACTTCGGCCGATCAGGGAAAAGACGAGAAACACCGAATGCATAATAAAATGAAGCCGATAGTGTAGGAAATCCACGCTTACAAGCCTTATCCAAGGAGCCATCAGGCAGGATGACTTTGCAGCCTGAGGCCCCCATCTCGGGGTAGCGGTCCATGAATCCGACCATAATTTGCAGCGTATCCGGCTGAATAACGGTGTCAGAATTGAGTAACAGGATATAGCGTCCTTTCGCTACTCTCATGCCTTGGTTGTTGGCAACTGC
>NZ_LFRE01000121.1:0-5994 GCF_001077515.1 Acinetobacter sp. VT 511
GATGCTACCCCAGATTCGTAGTGGTTCCTGCTCACTCTTCTCTTCTTCGCCACCGATGTATGGAATGACATTATCAAGCATATCTGGCCAGTCCGTAAAGTTTTTACCTGCTCCGGAGATTGCTTGATACGTGGAAGCAACAACCTGAGTCGGGTTGAACTCACGCAAGGCGTGCAGTGCAGGCACATAGCTCTGAATCGAGCAGTTTGGTTTTACAGCAATGAATCCGGTTTTTGTGCCCAGACGTTTGCGTTGAGCTTCAATCACGTCCAGATGTCCCGGGTTAATCTCAGGGATTACCATTGGTACATCTGCTGTCCAGCGGTGAGCGGAGTTGTTGGACACGACAGGTGTGCCTGTTCTAGCGTAAGCCTCTTCGAGCGCTTGAATTTCATTGAGTTTGGTGTGGTAACTCAACTGGTGGCTCTATTCCTCTTATTTTTCAAGTCAATTTCTTATCCGCGATTCGGGTTAATTAAGGATGCATAAGCTTCCTTTTTTATAGACAAATGTACAAGAAACAATACTGTAACTTTACACTAGTTCTATCTACGAACTTTTAATCTATACTAGCGGGATAACATCACCGGCTTTAAAGCCGGTGATGTTATCCCGCTAGTATAGATTAAAAGTTCGTAGATAGAACTAGTGTAAAGTTACAGTATTGTTTCTTGTACATTTGTCTATAAAAAAGGAAGCTTATGCATCCTTAATTAACCCGAATCGCGGATAAGAAATTGACTTGAAAAATAAGAGGAATAGAGCCACCAGTTGAGTTACCACACCAAACTCATATTCTTCAAGAAACACATGTGAGTCTGTTGACAATGGGTTGTCGAACTGACGCCATACATCATTAATGCCAATCATGATCGTCAGCCAATCCGGTTTAAGGTCCAGCACATCACGATCCCAGCGCTGTTTCAGATCACGAATCGTATTTCCACCATTACCCACATTCTGGACACGCAACATCAATTCCGGATAGATGGACCGCAAGAGGGCATAGACTTGCGCTACGTAACCATGTCCCAGACCGGAGCTACCTTCGCCTACAGGATGTTCCCGACCACAATCTGTAATCGAATCACCGATAAACAGAAGCTTGTCATTTTTTTGCAATTTCATCGTTATTTTCTCCTTCGCTCCAAGGCGCTAATATAAGAATAATTGATTAATCAGACCGTTAAGAACTCATAATGATTCTCAGACTTGCTCTTAAACGTCTCAATCCGTTTTCCTACTTCCATGCTTGCGGCGATACCGATTCGTTCACTGATACCCTGCAGAGCCTCGAAGTCCTGATCGTCAACCACGTACGTGCGTGACCACCGTAGCGGATTCAGACCTGGACGTGCGGGAACGCCATTCCCCGGATTGGATGCGGCGAAAACTTCGCTTCGTGTCACACCTATCGTAATGATAGCAATTCGTCCATCTGCTGTATCAATAAAAACCGGCTTGCGTGCATCATGCAGACTCATGCCCACCCCAAGAGGAATCAGCCCGCGTTGCTCCGCTTCCTCAAGTGTGTCCGTAAGTCCTTCTATTCCATAGTCACCGGTATGGTTGTTGGCAAAGCCGACATGAAGCTGTTATCCTGATCAGAGGTGCTCGGATGTTCACCCATAGAGTACAGATAACGCCACATCGCAACCTGCGGCTGCATGTTGGACAGGGAGTTATGTACGTAACCCAGACCTGCACGCAGCGAGTTATATTCGTTGATCGGGAAGCCCAACGTCACATCTGTACCATAACTCTTGTTGGTATAGTCGGACAGGTCGGCGTCATCTGCCTGGAAGTCATTATAGAAGAGACGACCACCGAGGCTTACGCCATCTACGGTGAAGTACGGGTTGGTTACCGACAGTTCAGCATAGGTCTGGTAATCGTTTTTGGTCCCGTTGATACCAACAGCATAACCCGTACCTAACCAGTTATCCTGTTGCACACCAGCCTGGAAGCTCACGCCACTTTCAGTACCGTAACCAATACCAAAGTTGAAGCTTGGGGAACGGGGGAGTATCTTTGTCATTCGCGAGAGAAGCCCCTTTGCGGAGCTTACTCGCAAGTTGCTGCCTGTGATGTCATTCCTGCTTATTGGTGTCCTCATCATTGCAAATCTGCTCTTGTTCCGCTGGATCACGCGCAGCTTCATTAAACCATTGAATCAACTACGAAGTTCAGCCGAACATATCAAGGATGGTAATCTATCCTTTAAACTTCAGCTAAACTCTAATGACGAGGTTGGTCAACTCAGCGAAGCGTTTGAGAGCATGCGGAATCAATTACAGCTCTCCTATGCGTTACGACAGCAGGACGAAGTGAACCGCAAAGAGCTTATCTCCAACATTTCGCATGATCTCCGTACACCGATTACCAATATCAAAGGGTATATTGAGGGAGTTTTCGGGAATGGTGACTTTCAGCGTTTTCAGCTGACTCTTCTTGCCGCCAAAGTTGAAGCGACTCAGAACAAACATGAGTACACACAGGATAATGGTGAACAGCACCGCGTATCCAAAAGCGCCTACACCGCAGGCAAGACCGGAAGCCATCGTGAACAATACGTAAGCAATGTCTTTTGGATCACCAGGGGCACTTCGGAATCGGATGATCGAGAAGGCACCTGCCAAGCTGAATGCTCGAGCGATGTTACTGCCGATGAGCAGGATGATAATGGCGACAATAACGGGTAGGACGACCATTGTTAAGGTGAAGCTTTGGGAGTATGTGCTTTGGTTAGTCTTCATGTAGGTAAGGCTGATGACCAATCGGCCAACCTGCCACTCATGCCAAAGCCTATCGACCAGAAAGGACTGCATTTACAACTTCCTATGTGCTTGACGGTTCTACCGAACTCAATCTTTTGGTGCAGACAGCCAATTTTGACGATCCTTATAGCGGAGGGATCACACGCTCTCTCTATTTTGGTTCTCCAGAAGCCATTGGAAGTGAACGAGGACTATCCATTGACTTGCAAAAGATTACATTCGCTATACTGCTTTTGCACAGCCTATACGCTTTTGTCATGTTTCTATTTATCCGAAAGGAACGAGCTCTTCTGACGTTCTCGATGCTAACGCTGGTAGCTGCCCTAACGGTCGCTTCCGACCATGACAATCTGTTATTGAGTTGGATTCCACTCAACTTCACTTGGATCGTTAAGGCTCTGGTTTGATACCCCGAAGTGACGCACTTTACCTTCGCTCTCCAGTTGATCAAAGTCTTCAGCCACTTCCTCCGGCTCAACCAATGCATCAGGGCGATGCAGCAGCAGAACGTCAAGATATTCCGTTTTCAGACGTTGCAGGATACCATCCACCGAATTCAGGATGTGCTCTTTGGAGAAATCAAACATGCCTTTGCGGATACCGCATTTGGATTGAAGAATCATATTTTCACGAACTTGGGGATTCATCTGTACTGCTTCGGCGAAGATCTCCTCACATGTTCCTGTACCATAAATGTCGGCATGGTCAAAGAAATTTGCGCCAACCTCCATTGCAGAACGAACAAAATGTTCGGCTTAGATGTTCCTCTATTTGTACCCGGTTTTACTCTAACACCACCTGTTATAGGCTCAATCCTGAACATACTACCATTAATATTCGAATAAACAAAAAAACTAGCATCGGTAGGATTATAGGGAACTGCGTGCGCGATTCCAAAGCTTGGCGTGAAACCAATTTGAAAATCACGATAATTACCTTCACCTAGAGCAGGAACACTACCTGAAGCAAATTTCTTACCTGTGTTAATCTGTTTAATTTTAGCAACCATTTGACTAAATGTATCGCTGCCTGATGCCACTACTCCCTTGCCAGTAATGGCGGCAGCGATAGCCGATTTCCCATCACTGACAGAGGACTTTAAACTCTCAAATTCCTCTCTGGACGGAATCTGGACACAAGCTCCCCAAGTATCATATAGATTCCGCTGCCATGTCGTAAATCCTACTGGAAGAAATGTTATTAAAGTTTGTGTTACTCCTGGTACAGGCACAGGTAATCTGGCTGGGAAACTGCTACAGCACGGCGCAGACATGACTGCAATCGACCAATCCCGGGAGATGCTACGCAGATGTCGTACCAAATATCCCGAGATGCATGTGAAACTTGGTAATTTTATGGCGTTGCCTTTTACCGATCATTCCTTCGACTTTGTTGTATCCAGCTTTGCTTTCCATCATCTGAGTCCAGATCAGCAACTATTGGCCTTACAGGAGATGCAGCGGGTATTAACCTCGCGCGGACGTATCAGCCTAACCGATCTGATGTTTGTTGATGCGACTCACCGTGATTCCTATATTTGGCAGGCAGAAACCACAGGACACGAGGAACAGCTGCGCGCCTTGCGTGAGCGTCACTTCCCTCTGTTGGGTGAGCTATATACAACAATGGGAGAAGGGTGTACTCCTGAAACGCAACAGAGCATTGAGGATTTTGAACAAAAGCATAATGTAAAACTGCCCGCAGCATATCGCGCACTTTTGCTTGAATTCGGTGCATGTAATTTCGGCGACCCTGCCTTGTATTCGGTGAAAGAACTGAGCTGGGCTTATCCGGATTTTTTGGAAGTATACCGTGAATATGAGAAAGAATACGAGCTGCCAGCTGACCTCCAGCCTTTCCCGATTGGTGGATTTGGTGAAGGAAGTATGGCTATACTGGATCAAAATTCAGGCAAGGTGCTGATGTTGATCCACGATGCAGGGGAAACTCCTCTGCGGGAAATTGCTGTGGACTTTAATGAATTGATGACGATGCTGGCTGAGTCGGCAATCTGGGTTCAGGAACAGATGAATTAAGCTTGATCTCGATGTTGACATCGGCCGGGAGGTCGAGGCGCATCAGCGAGTCGACGGCCTTGGGCGTCGGGTCGATGATGTCGATGAGGCGCTTGTGGGTGCGCATCTCGAAGTGCTCGCGGCTGTCCTTGTACTTGTGGGGCGACCGGATGACGCACACGACGTTCTTCTCGGTCGGCAGGGGAACCGGGCCCACCACGGTGGCGCCGGCACGGGTCACGGTGTCGACGATCTTTCGCGCGGACGAGTCCAGTCCGGCGTGGTCGTACGACTTCAGGCGAATGCGGATCTTCTGTCCCGCCATTGTCTGCTCACTCTCTTTCTCGCGTCTTACCCGACCTAGGGCATCGGACGCACGGTGGCGCTCTCGCGCCCTGGCACTTCCCCTCGCTTCGGACTGGCCGACTTCGGCGGCCAGGCTCTCGACCACCTCGATGTCGAGATCGGTCGCCTTCAGCCGCAGCGAGGCGCCGTCGGCGCGCATCAGCACATTGGACAGAACCGGGATCGTGTTGCGCCGCTCGACGACGCGATGCACGTGTCCGAGGGATTTCAGGAGCTGGGCCCGCTCGACGGTCACCTTCATCAACGCTGCTCCAAGACATGGCCGGGGCGTGCGATCAAGCCGCCGCCGAAAAACAAGGGACGACAGTCAAGCCTGCGGGCGCCCATGTTTCAAGGGCGCACGCTGCACTGCGAACAGCTTTCAAGCCCGGTTTGGCCGATTGCGCAAGCTCCCGTTGGCCGATGCCCGGTTTCCCGCCGCTTTTTGGACTGAAATCAGCAGCTGCAATAACTCCGTCGGTCATGGCATTCAATACCTGGAACAGCCCATAGGTTACGACTGGACCCGCGTTGGGAAGTCCGGCATTTTGGTAAGCCTGGGTAAATTCACTTGTCAGTCCGGGATCGGTCAACCGGAATTCAATGAGATACTCCATCTCTCCGACGCTCTGCTTCAGTTCCTGCAAATTCCCTGTACTCACAATAAAACGTTTGGAGTGCACAACCGATGGATTCATCTGAGCATCACGGACAAAATCAACGATGGTGTAAGAACGCTCAAATTGACCATTATCGATCCGAACCTGGTCGCCCACGCTCAATTTTTTTTGCTGCATGTAATATACCGGAACCGCGATCTCGCCATCGTTCACCTGAATAATCTCACTGTCCAGATT
>NZ_LFRE01000013.1:0-7994 GCF_001077515.1 Acinetobacter sp. VT 511
CGTAGCCGATATTCCCTCTTCTGTCGGATCAGCTCCCCATACATTCTGAGGGACTAGGGACACCATATCGATGGAGATGTCACCTGCAAACATAAGTGCCAGTTGACCAAGTACAGTCTCCGTTCCGATCAGAGACAAACCGTATTTCTTCCATGTGTTCCCGCCTTCAACATGCAGCGTTACCGAATCACTGATGGAAGTGTCACTTCCATCCTGCAATTGAACAGTGATCGTTCCTGCCGATTCTGCTTTTGCCCATACGGTAAAATCATATGATTCACCCTGCTTGATGGACATGGCACAATGCTGGTTGGAGTCTGAGAATCCACGATTCCGAATCGTAGCCCCATCCTGAACCGTTACCATACCGGAATAAACAGCCCCAGCTCATTTTCCAAAATATCGACCGCAGCCGAGATCTGTCCTTTACCACCATCGACCACAATCAGGTCAGGCTGGGTCAGGTTTTCTTTTAATACCCGTTCGTATCGGCGACGGATGACCTCTCTCATCGTTTCATAATCATCCGGCCCTTCAACCGAACGGACCTTGTACTTCCGATATTCCTTCTTATCCGGTTTACCATCGGTAAATACGATCATGGCAGATACCGGGTTTGTACCCTGAATATTCGAGTTATCAAACGCTTCAATACGGTGAAGCTGATCCAATCCAATAAAACGTCCCAGTCCTTCGGCAGCTTTGGATGTACGTTCTTCATTTCGCTCAATCAAACGGAACTTCTCTTCCCAGGCGGGCGCTGGCTTGATGGAACTGGACTATCTGCCTTCAGATAAAGTCTATGAAGATGAACACCCGAACGATGACAGTTCACGTCGTTGGTTATTCTACTGGAACCACTCCGGGGTCATGGATCAGGTGTGGCGTTTCAACGTCGACTACACCAAGGTCAGCGATCCTAGCTACTTCAATGATTTCGATAACAAGTACGGTTCCAGTACTGACGGCTACGCAACGCAAAAATTCAGCGTTGGCTATGCGGTGCAAAACTTCAATGCCACCGTTTCAACCAAGCAGTTCCAGGTCTTTAGCGAACAGAACACCAGTAGCTACTCGGCAGAGCCGCAGTTAGACGTTAACTACTACCAGAATGATGTTGGTCCGTTTGATACGCACAAAGCAGAATATCCCCCGTTAAGTATAAATCCTCATACATCTTCATATTTGGACACGAACATTTGAATTACTACCTCTGCCAAGAAGCCACAATTCGTGTTCCTAAGCATGAGCGTGAGATACCAAGAGCAATCTACGAAACCGACATCGACGAGTTCGTAAGCACATATACGCGTCCCGATGGTTGGCGCAGATTGATTGGTCTTTACCGGAAAAACGTTATTTCTAATAAAAAAATCGTTATTCACGCGAATTCTTAAATTCATGTGCTTTTTTCTTGCCACATGATCTTCATCATGATGCTATTTAGATAGATACCTAATCCGAAATGACACAATGTTCTTGTCCTTAAAACAAAAAAAGCCGCTGTAATAGATCCCAGATCATCATACAACAGGAGGAATCAGAATGATCACATTTTTGATCGGTGATGCAGATGTTGTTGAGGTGGTGTCTTCCACAGCCCATGCTGCACTGCTACCTCCGAGTGTAGCCGTAACAATTGTTGTCACCGCGAGCATCATTTTGGCTGCACGGACATTAAACCGGTTTAACATGAATGCATCCTCCTAGAATATATGTATAGTTGGTATCCCAAACCAAGTGTATACAACAATTGCTAAACTAACGTATGAAATGGGTTAACTATATGTAAAATTTACGATTAGTGATGGATGCTGGAATTCAGGTGAACTGGACAAAATGAGGAGTCGACGAATTAAGAGACAGTTCAAAGATCATATAGTGACGATTAAAAAAAGGGCACGGACATCGGAGGTTCTTGCTTCGTGCGCCGGATGACAAGCCAGACAATGATAAGTTCGGCGAGCAGGCCAAGGGATTGGGCAACAGCGCCAATCATGCCGTTCCACGCAGGAAAAATACTAACCAGTATAAGCAGCACAATTACCGTGCAGATTGCATTCGCCGTTTGCGAACGAAACATCGTTTTTGTCTGACCGCGAAGCAGAATGAGGCCATTGCTGAAATCCAGAAAAGGGAAGATCAGCGGAAATAAGACGAACGCACGCAGTGTCCACAGACTTTGTTGCAAAAGTTCGCCCTGAACGCTCATGACATTTTCGAGTACCCATGGTCCCAAGGGGGTATAGGCAATCGACACCATCATCGCAAACGGAATAAATCCGGTTTAGTATGATCCGTTCCAAAAAAGTGTACACGCAGTTTCTACATAGTTTTATGCTTGTACCTATTATTTTGTCGCTACTGTTGACACTTTCCCGGACTGGGCTTGTCATGCTTCCGATTGTGTTCGTTATACTGTTATTATTGTTAAAACCCGCTAAACAAATTCTATGGTTTATCTATAGCGGAGTAGCCGCAATCGGCACACTGGTTGTATTGAATCCAATAAATACAGCAGGACTTGAATTGCAACTACAATTTTCCGGCTCACTCGCAGCCAAGGGTTGGATTTATCTGTTAGCAGCATCCACCATTGTGGCAATAGTAAGTTGGGTTATCCAGCGTTGGATCGCACCACAACTAGAGCATGGCATTCAATCCTGGTCAGCTCCTGTTTGATCTACTGCTATTGGGTCTACCGTCGTTTGAACGACTACTGTTTGATTTACCACTCTTGGCAAACCATTCGGATTTGGGCTTGCGTGCCGGGTTAGCTTTGGACTTCGCCGGTTTGCCTGCAGCCGATTTGTTGAACGAAGGTTTACTGCCTGATGTTTTGCTGGTTTTATCAAACACAGGTACACCTGTCATTGGATACGGATGACCTTTCACTTCAGGAATCGTCTTTTTGATTACTTTCTCGATATCCTTCAGGAATGGAAGTTCATCCTTCTCACAGAACGAAATTGCCATCCCGCTTTTGCCAGCTCGCCCTGTACGTCCAATACGGTGAACATACGTTTCCGGAATGTTAGGCAGGTTAAAGTTAATGACATGTGTAATGGAAGTGGTGGATGGGGGATTCTCGATTAACTGTGATTTCTCCCCGAACTATCTGTATGAACTCGCCAAGATGGATGGAGCCATTATTCTTAGCGAGGATTTGAAGCGTATTCTTTACGCCAATACCCAGTTAATCCCGGATTCATCTATCTCTTCATCAGAGACGGGGATTCGTCACCGGACGGCAGAGCGTGTAGCAAAGCAAACGGGTAAATTGGTCGTATCCATATCACAGCGCCGGAATATCATTACCTTGTATCAGGGAACACTTCGTTATTCCCTCAAGGAAATCGGGGTTATTTTGACCAAAGCGAATCAAGCGATTCAAACCCTGGAGAAATACAAAGCGGTATTAACACAGTCCCTTACGAATCTGAGTGCCTCAAGCGGTCTACTTTATCGTTGTGTTTGGGCGTTGCCAGTTCAATAGCGGCAATTACCTGTGGAATACCGCTGCCTTTGGCAAAAGGCGCCCATTTTTTTACCATCCACCAGGCTATGAGAAAACATACCGGCGTTACAAGTAAAAGCAGGTGGTGAGGCAGTTGAAAAATATAAGCCGCGCCCTTTTCGGCAACGGCAAAAATTTTGGTATAGGCAACGGCTACCAAGCCGGTGAGCAACGAAGCAACCCAGAACGGGATGGCCTTAATAAATTCCTTTTGATTCGTTCATTGCGGATGCGATCGAAATGCTTCTTTAATTTGGCTCTGATAGCATTGAATAGGGACATAGAAATAACGTTCATCTGTTCTGGTAAATCGGTAAATTCCTGATAAGCTTCAACATCGCCACGCTCTGTGATCCAGCGGGTGCGCAGGGCTGGCAAACCTGCGCGGATATCCGCATGAAATGCGGGATCGGTCATGGGGCCGCTCGTATCGTAGACACGCAGCGGTTCGTTATGCTCCACCCCTTGGGGAGTATTCGTGTCATGAAGGGCTATCTCACGCTCCGGTACAGCAATGTCCGGCCGTGAGCCCTGAATGTAGACTTTGCGGCTACCGGGAAAGGGCTGAACCCGTCCGGCCGCTCCTGTTTCTTTTTCCACCTGCTGATCGTTATGTCCCTGTTCCGTCGCTTGTTGTCCCGTTTGATTTCCTGTACTCATGTTCACTTGTCTCCTCCTCAGTGTTCGTCGCTTGTTTGGTTGGTTTCGTCAGATTCCCTTCACGCATGACGAGGGAGAAGAAATCCGGAGAGTACAGCAAATTAAAGATTAAAAGTAAACCAAGCATACATAACGGCCAAAACAAATGATGTTTACGCATCTTGCCCGCCATCTCTTTAACCTCCTGCCATTGCTTTCATGATTTGCTGTTGATGGATCTGATCCCCGCTAAGTTCTTGCACTTTTTTGCGGTCCCGGATTACGGCAATCCGGTGGCTGACACGAATCACTTCTTCCAGCTCGGACGAAATGAACAGCACGGCCATGCCCTGCTTCGACAGAGAGAGCACCAACTTCTGTATCTCAGTCTTTGCACCGATATCAATTCCACGCGTAGGTTCATCAAGAATCAACAGATCGGGGTTCATCAGCAGCCACCTATATACAGTTTTTCGCTCACATAGTTGTGTATTTATAGGTTTTAGTATGGAAGATCAAGATTTAATAGATATATTATTTAATATAAGAAAATTAAATGATGATAATACTTTTTTAAAACATTATTTAGTTATACCAGAAGAAGGATTAAATGAATGGCGTATTGAATACTTGAGCAAAAAAATAAATATACAGCATATTGCTTTGAAAAGTAGTGTTTTTTTAGAGGAGTTAGTAGATGAATTTAAAAAAAAAAACAAAGATGACCAAATAAATGGATATTTGCAAGATTCAATAAATAACTTGCTAGGTAAAAACAAAGAATATCCTAATGAATTAGTAACAATACAAATGATTGAAAGATCTAATTTGATACAATATGACGTTGAAACAAGTTGTTCTTCATGACGATGTATCTGAGGGTCTGTAGCTCAGTTGGTTAGAGCACACGCTTGATAAGCGTGGGGTCACAAGTTCAAGTCTTGTCAGACCCACCACTACTTGAGTGAGGGTCAGCAAAACATGTTTTGCCCGAACGCAAGGCTAACGAACGAAAGTGAGTGTGCAGGCAGTAATACGATACATTGACTTATTGATAAGCTGGGGACTTAGCTTAGTTGGTAGAGCGCCTGCTTTGCACGCAGGAGGTCAGGAGTTCGACTCTCCTAGTCTCCACCACTCATTGCGATGCAATGAGTTAAATGGAACATACAGACAGATTCATGTGAGATCGTTACTGTCGGCTTGCGCCGCTGATCAAAGTTGTTTAAAGAGTCGAAAAACAGACTTTTGAACACACACTAAAAGGTACAGGACTGCAAGTATGCTCTAAACTAGGCATTACGTAGGGTGGTGGAAGGGTTACGCTATTTACCAGATCTATGAGTTGAGTTATTGGTTGTTTTTCTATAGAATGAACAGTAGAATTGCAAATGATCGAAAGTTCCTATGCCATCAAGATGGTCAGGGGTACACTTCATTGTTCATTCTATATTGAAACATTAAGGGGGCTTGAAGCCATGGAATCCTTGGGAGGACTGCTTCAGCAGCTGAACCCTGCCTTTCGTGAGCAATCGCGGCGGATTGCGGCAGCTTCAGCTCGGATTCCTCAAAATGCTGCGTGGTACGGGTCTGCGTCTGGATGCGGAGAAGTATAACTACACATACATGGATCACGCGCCGTATGAGATTCTGGGCAGTGATGTACTGCCGTTCAGTGACATCGTGCGCTTGAAGCGGCTGGAGGATGTGTTGGAGAAATACTGGAACGCACACCGGATGGACCATACGCTGAAGTATCTGATGGAGCAGGAGTTCAACTCGCCGTTTGATTTCTTCCAGGCGTTTGGGGATTACTGGGAAGGTCAGGGCTGGCAGAAGATCGGTCACCAACTGGAGGATCTGTTTACTCGTCTGCACAGCTTCCTGGAGTCGCGGAATACGCCGCATATGGATATCGTGCTCGGCCTGATGAAGCTGGTTTATCTTTGTTCTGCCAAACCACCACCCTTCAAATTGAAATGACTGTCTGTACTGACTGTCATCATGTGAGTAAAAAAACTAGGGGGTTGAGCCCTAGTGATTATCTGCACATCTTGTAACCTTTTTCCGTGATTAGATCGAGCGTTGCCAACAGCATTTTATTCATTGTTGCTAAAATTTCACTGTTACTTATTCGCTATCCCTCGCCTTAATGACTGTCAGTGGTGACTGTCATCTAAGGTAATATTATCGCAGTTTATATAGAATGTCAAGGCTCAACTCATACAATCATTTTTATAAAGATCCGATATAGCGAATAATGAAATGATTCTCTTTTAAGCATTCAAGAAATATCGCATTTAGTTAGTAACGTTTGGGAAAATTATAACATAGAACCTCCGTTCGTACAAACATAAGTTCTAAATAAAATAGCATTAAATCAGTGTTTTTTAACTTATAGAACAGAAATTGTCCAAAAGTCAGAGCATAATACTGCAAATGTTTTGCAAAAGTACTTGAAATAAGATATTGTTCCTTCTAAAAAAGAAGCGAACAATTGTTCTAAAAATCTATTGAACAAAACAAGTGTTCGTGTTATATTGATTTCAACAGATAGGAACAAACGTTTGGAGGCGGGTATTTAATGAGATATTCTACTTATCAAAGCATTTATGAACCAATCAATTCGGAACTGGTGAAGTCTAACATAGGGAACTACAAGAAGGTTTTAGCGCGTTTCAAGATTTCTTCATGCCTTCATTCGATAAGGAAAAGATGCTGCTTCATCCACAATGCGTTTAGCCGCTGCAAACTCCGCCTCCGATTTGATCCGGGTACTCCCGGATTCCGTGATCAACAGTTGAATGATCTCCTCTTTTCGCTCTACCATCAGGGATGAAACTTTACGCAATACCTCTTCTTTCGCAGCAGGCAATGACTTCGCCCATTCAATCGAATTTTTCTGAGCTGACTCATAAGCCTTATCTATGTCTTTCTTATTGGAAGAGCGCCATGTGGCAATTACTTCTCCCGAATAAGGATTGATATTCTCCATTGTTTTCTCACCGGAGCCATCTACCCAGCTGCCATTAATATATTGTTTCGTCCATGTTGTATGAATTCCATTCCACAACCCAACCGTAGTCTTACAGGTAAAAGTTTAAGCTGTTTCAGTTTTAAACTGCATGACATTAATTTAGGATGAAAAAATGTCTTTATTAACTGAACAGCAAATTGCAAAACTGAATAAAGTCCAGCTGGATGAAAGCTGGAAATATAGCCTGTGTGATTTTTTACTCGGTGCAAAAATGGATGCACTTAAAAATTTTCTGATTGAAGAAAAGAAAGCAGACAAAGTTATTTATACACCGAATCATCTGATTTTTAATGCGCTAAATACGACACCGCTGGATCAGGTGAAAGTGGTGATTTTAGGACAGGATCCTTAACATGGCCCGAATCAAGCACATGGCTTGAGTTTCTCGGTGCAAAAAGGGGTTGTATTGCAAGTTCTTGATCAACTGAGAAACGTAGTGGAGGGGAAGAATTCGATTCTGGAGAAGCGAAGCTGAAAGCTTTCTGTAAGAAAGCTACTTCGTAAGCATCATCTCGCCTTTATCAACGGATTTTTTCCCTTGGAAAGGGGATGGAAGAAAATCCGGGGATAACAGCGATCATAAGAACGATTCGTAACCGGAACGGATAACCCTCAGAGTTGCAAGTACTTATTTCCTAAATGACTCCTAAAAACACTGATTATTAATCGTTTTGGACGGATATTTGCCTAGGGTCTGGCAGACAGGATGTCTATAATAGAACCCGATGGGCGGGATCACCTCGCTCGGATTGGAAAGAGAATGGAAGGGGGACTGAACTCTGGTAGTCGGGCAAGCTGATT
>NZ_LFRE01000014.1:0-2302 GCF_001077515.1 Acinetobacter sp. VT 511
CTGAGCGTTATCGAAATAGAGGTAAAAGGCTTGGTTTGAGATTCAATTTAATCGCTGGAATCTACAACTTGGAACTGAGCAAAAAATGATTTATGAAAGAGGTCTAAAGATAAAGATAAAGATAAAGAATATTTAAATAAAAAATTATATGAAGAGTAATCAGTTTATATGCAGATTTAGAAAGATAATGAAGCTTTTTTATATGAAAGACAAAGAAAATATTAAGTAACGTGCCCGATTCTGTACCATTTTTAGTCAAAAGATAGAGAAAAAGCTGATTTCTGTAGAATAAATAAACAGACGGTGGTTTTTGTTGAAAAAGGGGGTTGCAAGCCCTCTGAAACTGGGGTTACAGGTAATACAGGATTTACTGGAACGACAGGAGCCACTGGTGCCACTGGAGAGACGGGTGTAACAGGGGTCACAGGTACGACTGGTGTGACGGGGCCCACCGGGGCTACTGGAGCAACAGGAACCACGGGCATTACAGGAGAGACGGGCGTAACAGGTGCCACCGGTACAACAGGTGTAACGGGACCAACCGGTGTTACAGGAGCCACTGGGGCAACCGGAACTACGGGAGTTACTGGCGTAACCGGCTCGACTGGAGAGACGGGTGCAACAGGACCAACCGGAGCTACTGGTGCGACTGGCATAACCGGAGTCACAGGTACGACTGGCATAACCGGAGTCACAGGTACGACTGGTGCTACAGGGGCAACCGGTCCAACGGGATAATCCAAATAAGAATCGATTACACTTTCTTGACCAAGCATTAATTGGTACAACAGTCGATTACCCTCCCCCCATTTTTTGAATAAATCTATTATTTCTTGATCCTCTTCTGTAGGGTTCTCTATCTCAATTATCTCCATGTATTTTTTCAGATAATTTATGGCCTTATCGTACTTCTTGCGGGCATCATAAACGCTTGATATTAATAAGTTTGCATGGGCTACATATGTAAAAAGAGGATAGGCTGTTAGCCTTTTTTTATTTTTTCGCCTACGGGATTGAATTTTTAATTGAAATTCTGCAATCCGTTCCAGTTCCCGTGCCCATGCTTCGACCTTGTCCCACAAATGTATCGTATTATACACGTTGGCCAAGTCTTTAATTGCATCCATGATGTACTCATCGGGATTACTTTCTGCAAAATAAGTGAGCAGGTCCAGTGCATACACATGTCCACAGACTTGCAGTCCCTCTTTTTCTATCTCCTCTTTCATGAGGGAATACGTCTCCGGCATGCTTTCGTATGAACCTCGATGATTCATGACGGCATACATCCCTTTTGGCTTAATCCATATCGTTTCCCCTGAAATTGGAGCTTTTATTTTGTTGCCAAAGTAATCCGGATAGTATTCTCCTGCCTCATAGTGCTCCTGACGTAGGATCGTCCATACCGGAAACTCATAATCAATCATCTGTTCATCACAATGGGTCCTGTATTCAATGAACTTACGGAAAAATTCCTTATCCCCATCCCCTTGCTCCAGTTGAACAGTAATAAAATACTTTTTGAAAGGACGGATATAATGAATCAAAGCACCCTCCAGAAATACGCCATGTTGCTTCTCTGCATGTCTGCCGGAATGGTTGACCTGATCGGATATCTGGGACTGGGGCACGTGCTCACAGCCAATATGACGGGAAATATTGTACTGCTCGGTATTGCCATTGCCCGTGCTCAGGAATTTGTCGTGCTGCGGTCATTGCTTGCTCTCATCGGTTTTATTGCCGGCAATGCCATTGCAGCACATATGGTTGGACCTGTGCAGACCAAAAATGGCTGGTCTTCTAAGGTCACAGCTGTATTTACTGTTGAAAGCATATTGCTCCTGCTGTTCGCGATCGCCATGATTAGTCCATTTTCAGAACAACTGTCTTATCTGTTAATTGTCATCCTTAACCCGCTACGTAATGTTGTTTGTGCATCAGCTGCGCGAACGCGGAACTCACGGCTCGCTTTGGCTGCAATAAATGACCCCACGAAGATCCCTAACACCAGGAAAACGCCCCAGTTAATGTATTTCACGTCACCCGCGACCAGAAATTGCAGAATATTGGCCGTTGGGGAAGTGATTCCTAACCCAAACATGCGTCCGGTTGCTTCACTCAGGGGCCAGGCTAAAAGCGCAATCAAACCGATGAGTACAGCAGTGACAAAGGGATGCCAGCGTTTTTCAAACAGAATATGAGCGATCCCGGTTCGGCGCGGCGGTAAGGTCGCGACTTTGAGTTTTGGCTTCTTCAACTCTTTCATCACCACCCAGAGCGTTATCACCAGCAAAACGGCAAC
>NZ_LFRE01000015.1:0-3099 GCF_001077515.1 Acinetobacter sp. VT 511
CGAGCTCAGCGCCGAGGCCAAGCGCGTCGTCTCCGAGGCCACCGACCGACTCGAGGCTGCCCGCCGCGATCGCGACGCCGTCGCCGGCGCCGTCCCCGCCGATCTTCTCGGCCTCTACGAGCGTCTCGCCGCGCGCGGCACCGGGGCCGGTCTGCTTCTCGCCGGCGCGTGCGAAGCGTGCCGCATGGTGCTTCCCCCGAGCGATCTCGCCGTGGTCCGCCGCGCGCAGACCGACGAGGTCGTGTTCTGCCCCGAGTGCGGAGCGATCCTCGTCCGCACCGAAGAATCGCGGTGAGCCACCCTGGCGCCCTCGTCGGCTGAGGTCGTCGTCGGGCGCACGGCATCCGGATCCATCGCCCTCAGCGACCTGGATGCCGCGGGCACCATCGTCCGCCGGTCTCTTCCATTACTTAATGTATTTGTTATTAATCAGAACGTCTTTCAACACATCCGTGGGAATGACGAATTCCACAGAACCCATATAGCCTGGCGCAACGTCATATTCGTTGAAAGCAATCACCAGCTTGCCGTCGTTGTTGATATAGAAGCCTTGATCCTTCGCGATGCTCTGGAACTCACTGGTGACCGGCACGTCGCTAGCTCCCGGAGCCCAGTAAATCTTATTAGGGTCCGCTTTCATTTGCACCTGCATCTGCTCTTTAACGTTGTCGCTGATGAGCCGTACATAACGATCGTCCTTGAACAGCATCGGCAGAGTTATGAGGATTTGGTTTTTCTTATCGATCGTATCAAACTGAAGCTGAACTGAAGCAGCATCATGTTACTGTATTCGATGCACCGATTCAATCCATTAACTCTGAAGAAGGAATGGTACATCAAGTTGTACTAAATGACGGTACAGCGATTCCATGCACAGGAGTTTTCTTCCAACCGAAACTGTTTACCGGATCAGAACTGCCAAAGGCCATCGGTTGTGAAATTACAGAATCAGGAACGGTTATCGTTGATGCTTCCGGCAAAACATCTGTAGCGGGTGTATACAGTGCTGGTGATGCAGCATCCGAGATGTATCAGGCAATCACGGCTGCGTCTCTGGGGGCATTGTCTGCGGTGAGCATTAATAATGAATTGAATTTCGAGAAGTGGGATGAGCCAAGTCATCATTAGAATACATTAAAAAGCGTCATAAAATCAGCAATCGGAACAGCATCGGTCGCGCGACATAACGCGGCACAGGTTTTGGAATTCTTGCGCATCTACTGCCGACCGCTCATCGAAGAGGGATACGTGTACACGCTAACGCTTGGCGCCGTATCGAAACTCAAGCATGGCGAGTTCACCGCCCGCGTTCTCGACTCGGAAACGAGACGACTACAACAAGTAACCGGGTAGCCATCGCGGCCGCGGCTCCGTCCCGCCGCCGAAAGCGCTGTCATGCGTTTTGCGCCGGTCGAGCAATCCTCGAATGCCCACTTCTAGACCGTGAAGTTCCACGACACAACACCTTCAAGGTTTTCTGCGTGAATTCGGCGTCTTCTGCGGTCGCATCCACATCGACCGACCGCGAAAGCCCTCGCCAACCGAAGCATCCAGAAAAATGATGAACATAGAATGTATACGTTCCAGGAAGTAAATGACGAATGGTTGTCGTTTCAGGTCCATAAGACGTTACATCATCCAAATCCAAATCAACCATAAGTTCGCCATTATTATAATATTGTTTATCAGAGTAGTACGTATGGAACATTCCCTCATCACCTGCTGGACCTACGAGGTGTGAATCCAGATCCACTGGATCTTTACCCCAAGTTAACACAAAGCGTGTTTCATCTTGTGTAGGTATTTCGATAGCAGTTTGATTCTCACGTTTATTCTCCACATTTACTGCCGAGACACCAATGAGATAAGTTGTAATATATTTTGTATCTCCACCTCCAAGTTCACCTGTGTAGATGCCTGGGGGAATCCGAGAGCCTCAACCATTTCCGAGATCTGTCGTTGCTTCTGTACTTTAGCCAGCCAGTTAATCGATTCCAGCGTGTTGTATAAAAAATGTGGATTAATCTGCGCCTGAAGCGCTTTCAACTCCGTCTCACGAATCACCAGTTGCTTCGCATAATTCTCATCAATCAATTCACGTATCCGTTGAAGCATCATCTTGAATGTCCGATGCAGCAGCCCAACCTCATTCTGTGGAGATATCGGAACATTGCCGAGAGCAGCCTCCTCCAGCTTATCCAAATCACCTTTTTCGATATTACGCATCTTTTTGATCAACTGTGCAATCGGATGGGTAATACTGCGAGAGAATCTCGCTCCAATGATAAGCGCCGCCAGAAAGATCATGATGAAGATCAGCAAGTGACCTGCATCAACAGATGATCGATGACCAATGGATGGAAAAGGCAGTTACGGAGTAATTGTCGGACAGATACGAGCGTGGGCACAATGCCTGCGCTCTTTTTTTTTATATTTCCCATTAATGCATGTTCAAAAAGAGCGGTGTTCAGTCTTTTTGAACTACCTCTAGAAATAAATATAGAATTAGTGAACAAGAAGGCCCAGATTGGGTAAGTTACTCTAACCGCAACAATAGGAGGCAGCCAATATGACAGCAAATCAAACAGATGTGCATCAGGGTCATCCGATCGTACTGGTGGATGGTGTCTGTCACTTCTGCCAGGGCTTAACCAAATGGATTATCAAGCGTGACCCGGAAGGAAAATATCATTTTGCATCGCTTCAATCGGCATGATGCAGTAGCTGCAAGTTATTGCAGTCGGGTTGTCTTTATCAAGGATGGCAAACTGTATAATGAAATTCACTACGGCGATAATCGCGCAGCCTTTTACCAGAAGATTATTAATGTATTATCCCTAATGGGAGGTTCAGGACATGAATTTTCGCCAGTTCGCCATTAATAACGTTGTTCGCAATAAACGAATTTATCTGGCTCATTTTCTGAGCAGTACATTTTCCGTTATGATCTTTTTTACTTACGCATTGCTCCTGTTCCATCCTGATTTGAAATCGGGGTTAAAGGGATCAAGTGGGACGGTTACGTTGCTTGCAAATCAGGGGTTTGTGATTGCAGAGATCATTATATTCATCTTTTCATTCCTGTTCCTGCTCTACTCC
>NZ_LFRE01000016.1:0-6343 GCF_001077515.1 Acinetobacter sp. VT 511
CGCTTCGCCACCGGCCTTCATGTGGTCGCGCCAAGTGTCGTCCGCGAGCGCGGTGGCATCCCTTCCTTCGGCCGAGAGCGCCGTTTCGCCGCGGCAATCGAAGAGTCTCTCGACCACCGCGTCATAGCAGACCAGTGTCGTCGCTTGAAGGTTGCCGACCTGGTTGGCTTCCCTCAGGGCTGTCATCACGGAAAGCGACGTGTAGAGCGCCGCCGTGCCCTTTGGATTGAAGCGTCCTCCGTAGAGCTTGGCGCCGCTTCCCGACAGCGGCTCGCTCGCATAGGCAGGGTTCAGCGCCCGGTAGAGCTTTCCTTCGTGACGAAGCGGCACGGTTAGGCGTGGACGCCGGCGTCGACGGCGTCGATATAGTCAAGCACCTCGTCGTTGCGTCCGCCCTCCATTAATATCCTCCAAATCAGACAGAGACATTTGAGTAAAATCATTATTCATGTGTAATAAGCTCCTTTTAAAAATTAATTGTTAAATTAATACTAAAATTACATTCCGTCAATGATGACTCTTAAATAATCACCAAAACCCCTTGTTAAGTGATATCTTTTATTAGTTATCAAACTCAATCCAGTATTAATTCACATATAAATTATATAATTAGTAAATTTATATTCTATATCTACTATTGGATATGTACTCTCCCTATAATTTAGAATATTCTATATATTCACTTTAATACTCTGAGCCAAACATAAGTTATATTTCAAAAATAATATAAATAAAGAATGTAGTTGATTCCGATTAAATATGTCCATTATAGACGAGAATTTGCGGACGGTCTTATTCGCTTTGCATTGCTGCTTTGCTTGCCGTTGCTTGGTCAAATCTTGCACTCGTTCAAAACACTGTTTTGAACATCGTTCATTAATAGAAATATTTTAGTTTCAGTAGTTTGATCATTAGCGTTCACTAAATCAAACTGTTTTGCTTAATATCGAATCAATTGATCGTTACACAACAACTGTTTGGGTGTTGTATATTTTCTCCCGGACGGCAAAGCGGCGTTCACATTTGAATCCAGCCCGGGCTGGAATGATATATCTTCGGAGTTCCCCTTAATTCTCACCAATGGGCGTGTGCTGCCTCATTATCTTACAGGGGTGCAGACACATCGCAGTCCGGCACTGGCAGCTCGTGAATTGGAGAACTTTGTTGAGCTTCACCCGGCTACCGCTGCCCGTTATCGTATTCACGATGGAGAGTGGGTAGAGATTCAATCGACGTACGGAAGCTTCACGGTTCGTTCACGCATCAAGGATTCCATTCGAGAGGATACCTTGTTCGTGCCGATGCATTGGGGCGGCCTTCAGAATGTGAATCGGGCCACCAGACCAGAGCTAGATCCGTTCTGCCGGATGCCTGGGTTCAAGACAGCAGCTGTAACCATTCGACCGTAAAACGGTGTATACCGACTCGGTCAATGCCATGAAATGGCTAAAGCAGAAAAAAGTAGCCACGACATTAGCACGGGACAACTCCACGGAAGAGATCTGGCTGATGATTGATCGTGCGGAGCAGTGGCTCCAGACGAATACGTACAGCAATAAAGTGCTAAAATGGCAGACCAAACAGTGGGGCGAAATCAAGGCAGATTACGGCCGGAAGTAGGAATTTTTCCGTATCAATTTCATAATACCTTTCGCTGCTTCAATCAAGGCTAGATATAGATAAATGCGGTTTAATTTGTCTATATCTAGTTACAAAAATCCATTTTTAGTGAGTTATGAAATTGATTTTTCCAAAGGATGCCTCCTTTATTTCTGGTCTATTAGAATCGTTATTTACAATTTCCAGTTTCCGCTCTATAATCATCTGAATATGATTAGTTAAACATATGGAGGAGCCTGTCATCTGCAGGCCCTCTTTATCTTTTTGGTCCACTGATTAGCAAGTCCATTCAATAGAACGTTATATCATGACATACCACCGAACTGATCCGATAATAGCGTCCAAAAGAGTAATTAGCGTGTCTATGGTTCGTTAGAATTCCTAAGCCACGGTTTCCCCGCCAATAAGGCCGCCTGAGTTCGTTAGAAATATATTATTATCTAATTATTAGCAGAATTGAGGGTGCTGTCATTCACCACATGCTCATTCGCAATAAGCAGCCAAACCAAAACCAAAATCAGAACGTTGAAATCAAGTTCCCAATCCCTAAGGTTAAAAAATTGATTTATGTTCCCTGTCTACCAAGCAACTTCTAACTATACTGTAACCATTCAAGATCCAGCTTCTTTTAAATCTAGATGTTAGATGGAACATTCAGTATTGGCGCGCTTTGTCTATCTCTAATCTCACATCTCACTTTCAAAGAACCTGGGCGGTTTAAATCTGCATTATCCAGTCACATCCTATCAATCAGGCAGTAACGGATTTGATCCTGTCCAAGTCTTTCGATAACGGCATGATCTGTGCTTCCGAGCAAGCGGTCATCATTGAAGAACCGATCTTTGATCAAGTGAAGAAAAAAATGATTGCAAATGGCTGTTACTTTGTTAACAAAGATGAAGCAGCAAAATTGACAGCAGGTGCGATTAATACCGAGAAATGTGCGGTGAACCCGGCGATTGTTGGTCAATCTGCGGTAAGCATTGCGAAATTGTGCGGTATTGAAGTTCCAGCAGGCACCAAAATTCTCGTGGCCGAGATTGAAGGGGTAGGTACCAAATTCCCATTGTCGGCTGAGAAATTAAGCCCGGTACTGGCTTGTTACAAAGTTAAAACGGCAGCAGAGGGCATTGAACGTGCAGCAGAAGTGGTTGCTTTTGGCGGCATGGGTCACTCCTCGGTTATCCACTCCACAAATGAAGAAGTGATCGGCAAATTCGTAACACATTGGGGATGTAGTTGGGTCCTTTATAGATAAGCCCCTTTGTTAGGACAACATGTTCAATAGGTTTCAACATCGTCTCCAGTATAGGCCCACTGTACAACTCACGGGTTTCCACCGAAATTTGCCCCAATTCCTGAAGTGCATGAACCAGCAGATCCTCCACAAGGCGGGCTGTTTTATCCGTATGGGTTCGCATCACTCCCATATATTCCATCAGCGTCTCCTGATCGTTGCCTAGTCCTTCCTCAATAGCTTCTATGTATGCTTTTATCGTGGTAATTGGTGTTTTAATGTCATGAGATATATTGGTGATGAGTTCTTTTTGTGCTTGTTTCTGCTGAATACGCTGCTCGCTCATATGTTTAATCTCCGTGCGCATTAGATCAAACATGGCATATACTTCTGAATAAAGGGCTGATTGATAAAAATAACAATTTTTTTATCCAACTTATCGATCAGGCCTTACGATCAACGGATGATATGATCAAAGCAAATGCCTGGTATCTTTATAAAGAGTGGATTCGTAGTGATGATGTTTCACCTATATTTATAGAAACTGAAGAAAAGTTAAGAACCTTTAACACTAATAAATTAACACGAAACGATAATATATTTATCCTGTTCTCCTCTGTCGATGATGGGCCTGTTATGGTGGTAAGCTCCCAGCGCTTACATGATATGTTGAATCCTACAAAAGATACCAATTGGAATTCCACGTATATCTACAAATCCAGACATGAGATGTTGCCTGTTAATCTTACTCAGGAAACACTTTTCAGCTCCAAATCTCATCATCGCCGCCTCGTGAATAGTCGCTCATCGTTGTACCTTCTCCCGACACATTGGCATTCAGGCCAAGGCCCAGCGTGCCAGAACTGTTACGCTCAGCAGTGTGATTGGAAGAACGATCATTGTATCGGTTCATACTCTCGGAAGATAAGCCGGCGTTAAGGCCAAGATCCAGATTCAATGCTCCAGTTGTACTGGATGAACCTCCGTAGCTACCATTGTTCCCGTGACCTGTGTCACGGTGTCCTGACAGAAGAGATCCCAACTCCAGACGCAAACCTGCATTCAGATCCAGATTACCACTGCTGTTATTGCTATAGCTATCTGCGTAAGTTGCCTGCGAAGCTCCCAGCAATCCAGCCACCAACGTACCCGACAATACCGACAATTTTACCCAACCAGCCAACATTACACCGTTTGAACTATCCTACAAAGAAGCCTGGATTCCGCAATTATTCCTGCCACTTACCGTGGGTGCATTAACTCAGTCTGAGCACAAAGACTTCGTGGAGAAGATGAATCAGGATCAGGGCTCCTTCTCCGATATGAAAGCATTGTTTGATATCTTTGATCTCGTCAATGCCAATGGAACGGACAAAGCGCTGGAAGTGGGCGGTGATGATGGTTCAGCAGCCTTCGCATCAGGAAGCGCCGCGATGTGGATTCAGGGACCCTGGTTTGCCGAAACCATTCTGAAGTCCAACCCGGACTTGAACTTTGGTGTAGCACCAATGCCGATCAATGACAATCCGGATGATACCAAAATCAATCTGAGCACCTCCACTTCATTGGCAGTATCGTCATCTAGCAAAAACAAAGAAGTGGCACTCGATTTCGTGAATTACATTCTCGATGACAAGGATTCAAGTGCATTCTTCGAAGCACTCGGACAGTTCATGTTCAGACGATGCTCTCAAAGCTTCCAGATAATCCGGAAAGTTGGAATGAATGAACTCGATATCGGGATATAATTGTTCAGCCATGCGAATCGCTTCTGGCAGGTCTCGCTGAATCGGTTGGTGGTCACATCCGTTCATGTAGAGTAGCTCATTGGTCGATGCATATTTCTCGGCATCTGCAAGCTTCGTTTCCCAGAACTTGCGGGCCGATTCCTCGTCTACAGGAACTTCATTTCCGTTGGAGTACCAGTTGGCAAACAATACGCCGAGCACTTTTGATCCGTCTGGTCCTTCCCACATCAGCTCCGAGAAGCTTGATTCATATCCGGCATCCGATACCGTATTGTTAAATCCCGTCGGCTTCACACCACGTCCAAAAAACACATTATCAATGCCTGATTGCTGCATCAGCTGTGGAGTCTGTCCGACCAATCCAAATGTATCGGGAAAGTAACCAATTTTCGAAGGGGTGCCGTAACGTTTGGCACGGTCCGGCGCCTTCGACCAGACGCTGCTGACCGCGCTCGAGCGCTTCGACGCGATCCAGGCGATCATGCTGCCGACGCTCGGCGAGGAGCGCCGCGCCACCTATTCGCCGTTCCTGCCGATCCATCCGGAATCGGGCGTGGTGATGCAGGTGCCGATCGAGGAGCGCCATGTCGCCAAGGGAACCATCGTCTGGCGCGATCCGATCTCCGGCACGCGCTACGAGACGCCGGTGACCGGCGGCCATGCCAAGCTGCAATGGAAGCCGGACTGGGCGATGCGCTGGACCGCGCTCGGCATCGACTATGAAATGGCCGGCAAGGACCTGATCGACTCGGTCACCCAGTCGAGCAAGATCTGCCGGGCACTCGGCGGCACCGCAGTACGGGGAAAACCATCTACATCCTCGATGAGCCGACTACCGGTTTGCATGTCGATGATATCGACCGTTTGCTGAACGTATTACACCGTCTGGTTGATTCCGGGGAATCAGTGCTGGTGATTGAGCATAACCTGGATGTGATCAAAACGGCAGACTATGTTGTTGATCTGGGTCCAGAAGGTGGTAGCGGTGGAGGAACCATTGTTGCAACCGGAACACCTGAGGATATCGTTAAAGTGGAAGCTTCCTATACCGGCAAGTACTTGAAGCCGGTTCTGGAGCGGGACACCGAGCGGAGCAAGGCACTGCAATTAGTAGACTAAGGTCCTCTAACCAGTAGTTATATCAATATGAAGTGGCAGTATTGGCCCTTCTTTTCGAAAAGGTTGAGACGTTGGATTACGATCTGATGTGCTCTGCTTCCGAGAAGAAGGGCTTTTCATTTTGAGTGATGCACGTGTTTCCCCCAGACTAAGGTTATTTCGTGAAAGTGTTTACATATGCATAATGACGAGCATTACAGGAATATTCGGCCAAATTGGTTTTTTTTCATTTTTATGGATGATAGGGCTTGAATGAACCGGGAACACCAATTTATAGATGAAGGAAGTGAACGTCCATGAGAGTATCGACAGATTGGCTGTCTGATTATATTTCCCTTGAAGGTGTGACGCCACAGGAATTGGCGGAGAAAATCACCCGTGCGGGTGTCGAAATTGATGTAGTGGAGAACCGCAACAAGGGCGTCAATAAAGTTGTTGTAGGTTATGTGAAGAGCAAGGAGAAACACCCCGATGCAGACAAACTGAATGTATGTGTCATCGATGCTGGTCAGGAAGAAGATCTGCAGATCGTGTGTGGTGCGAAAAATGTGGATGCAGGCCAAAAAGTAGTCGTAGCCCTGGTTGGAGCAAAGCTCCCTGGTGGATTGGATATCAAAAA
>NZ_LFRE01000017.1:0-3672 GCF_001077515.1 Acinetobacter sp. VT 511
AGATGCGCGCGACGACGCTCGAAGCCGTGAAGCCGCTCGGCCCCGACTATCAGGCGCGCATCGCCAAGGCGACTGCGGCCAAATGGATGGATCCCTGGCCCCGCGAGGGCAAGCGGCCGGGGGCCTATATGAACCCCGGCGCGTTCGACGTGCACCCCTATCTGCTGCTCAACCTGAGCGACAAATATGACGGGATGAGCACCTATGCCCATGAATGGGGCCATGCGCTCCACTCGCTGCTCGCCAATTCGACCCAGCCCTATGACAAGGCCGACTATCCGATCTTCCTCGCCGAGATCGCGTCGACCCTGAACGAGCAGCTGCTGTTCGCGCACCTGATGAAGAACGCGAAGACCAAGGAGGAGAAGCTCTTCTATCTCGGCCAGCAGATGGAGAATTATCGCGGGACCTTCTTCCCGTTGCACAAGCTTAAGTTGAGAGATTCCATCGTTGATCGAAGTATATAGTGGTATGAAGAAAACCGCCGGAGATCGTCCTTGATCTTTGGCGGTTTTATGCGTATACCCGTATGTTGGGCGACATATATGGAATGATACATACGTTAGTTTGGAAGGTCGCTATCCATTGAGCGACCTGTCCAAATCTACTAACTAATCTACTAATCTAACAATGCGACAATCGAATTAATGGACTGCTGCGCCCACTGTGCAAAAGGCAGGTCGGCTGCCCAAGTCACTTGTCCTGTGGCGTTGGCTTCCCCCCACCACAAGATACGTTGATAGAGCAGATGCATGCGGAGACGTGTGTGGAAGTGTTGGCATTTCTCCGCATCTGCTGCACAGACCAGATCCCGGTAGCAGCGAAGGAACTGTGCGGCCAGTTCTGGTTGACCCTCACGAACATACCTGGTGGATATTTTGGTTAGGTCGGCTGTACCGTCTCCGAAATAGGCCGTTGTAAAATCGAACATGCAATGACTGCAATGAGGAGAATCCACTTCCCCTTTGATGTCTTCAATCGCGACACTTCATAACCCCTCTCTTAACCATTCCATTCCATCGTAAAATCATACCATAATTAGGAGGACAAATAAACCGAAGCTTACCGCTTGCTCGACTTCAAAAGAGAGCCCTTTCGCATCGCATGTAGCAGGCTTTTTTCCATTTCCTTATAGGGCATGTCCAGTGCACCTTTTCTGACGATAAAAATCAGATCCATCTGCGTGACGATTTCATGCTCATGATGACGAACAATTTCCTTGATCATGCGTCTCATCCGGTTGCGTACGACAGCGTTTCCGATTTTCTTGCTGCATGATACGCCGACCCGAAATTGTTCCGTATCTTTACGGCGACAGCCATACACCACGAATTGATGATTGGCACTGCCGTACAGTATGCTTGGGAGCGAGGAGCTGTGATTATTGCCGCAGCCGGTAACGATAACACTTCGTTCCCAATCGTACCCGCATCATATCCCAACGTGATTGCTGTCGCTTCAACCAATCCCTCCGATCTCAAATCCAATTTCTCCAACTATGGCTCTTGGGTGGATATGGCCGCACCGGGTGATACCATTCTATCCACATACCTGGGAGGTTCCTATGCCTACCTTAGCGGGACATCCATGGCTGCCCCTCATGTGGCTGGAGTAGCTGCACTTCTCGCTGCACAAGGGAAAACAAATGCTCAAATTCGGGATGCGCTGTGTTTCGCTTCTGATCCGGTATCAGGCTCCGGGATCTACTGGACATATGGTCGACTGAATGCTTATCAGAGCTTGCAGGTGCCATAATACACCTACTATCGCTCATGATTGCACACAGGCATATCCTTTCCATTTTTCACAAATTAAAAAACGAAGGGGCATCTGTAAGTGAGATGCTCCTTCGTTTGGTTTCTTGCAATGATCCTGATCTCTTCATCGTATACATTGGATTAAAGACGATTTACACTGACACTACGATGACAGAATAACCTTCCAATCGCTGTTATCCCCAGATTTTTTGATTCCCTTTTCTCAAGGGAAAAATCCGGTGATAGCGTATGCTTCCGATGTAGCTTTCTTTCAGAAAGCTTTTAGGCGATCGCTTCGCTTTTTCAGGTTTCTTCTGTCCTCTCCGTTATCGTGTGAATGCTTAATTCCAAAGGATATATGATTGATAACCCAAGATACATGCGAACACTTCGCTTCCTCAGAATCGATTCCGTCCCCTCCACTACGTCTACCGTTCTTCCAATTAAGGGTGAATAATAAAAAGTATAGATGAAAAACATGAGCATCACTCTGTCCGATTCGCCCGTACATCCGGGCATCATGGCACAGGTGAAATCGGTGAACGTATGGGCAACGTGTCCGGTTTCGTACTTGAAGCAGATGGAGAACCTGTCACCTATATTGCGGGGGATACGATCTGGTGTGAAGAACCTGCTGAGGCCATTCGCCAATATACGCCTGAAGTCATTGTCGTGAATGCCGGAGGTGCACGCTTCGTGGAGGGTGATCCCATTACGATGGACGGGCCTGACGTTGTCGCCGTGAAGCGCCATGCGCCGTCTGCTCATGTCATCGCTGTGCACATGGATGCGATTAACCATTGTGTGATGTCTCGTACGGATCTTGCGACTTATCTGGCATCCGAGCAGATGGATGGTCAGGTGCTCATCCCACGTGACGGTGAAAGTTTTGAATTTTAAAAAACACAACGAAAAAAGCTGGATGCGATGAACTCGCATCCAGCTTTTTTGATTGAAAGAACACGCTAATCCGCTGTTCGCTGGTGCTGGAGATCTCGAGGCCGGGTAGTTATGTATGTACATATGAGAATACACCTGCAGTTGTTCGGGTACTGTCCCATGTGTTAACCGGTGGACTGCAACCAACAGGAAGTCTACCTGTCCGTTTGCGCTAGAACTATTTAATCCTTACATCTCTCTGCGATATGGTGCTGATTGACCATCTCCTGGAGAGATTTTTTTGTTGGAATTTTCTATTGGTTAATTTTGGAATATGAATGCCAAAAAGATAATTGATAGATAACTATTTTCATAGTATTTTCCTTCTATTAAAAGTTTACAATTCTCCTCTTAACTTTTTAGCAACTTTTCCCGGTTCCAAGCGTCTAATAATATGACTTTTTGAGGGGGATATTTATAAAATGGGAGCAGAAGGAGCCAAAGACAAAGAATGAATTTGAAGAAGAAATTGTCCATACTTACCGCTTTTGCTGTGTTTCAGGCGTTTGCAGTGATTCCTGCCAATGCACAATCAGCAGATCAGAGCGATACTACATCAGTGAATACAGCCAAAGTTAAATCCGCCAGCATCAGGGCAAACAGAACCGTTGCGATGGCCGAGGCATAGCCCATCTCGAAACGAATGGTTCCGAAGTCCATCAGATGTGTGACAACTGAGTGTGCCGCATAGTTTACGCTCGGGAAACCTGCCAGTGCGATGGAGATCTCAGCTACGGCGAAGGAAGCGGTAATCTGCATTACCGCACCAAACATCAGCTGCGGTCTCATCGAAGGCAAGGTGATGTACCAGAGCTCCTGCCACCGATTTTTGATCCCGTCTACGGTTCCTGCTTCAACCAGAGAACGATCAATGGTTTGCAGTCCTGCCATAAAGGCCAGGAAGCTGGTTCCCAGGCTCAGCCACAGCTGTACAATAATGACGATTGCCAGTACATACTTCTAGTCTGCGAGCCAT
>NZ_LFRE01000018.1:0-29797 GCF_001077515.1 Acinetobacter sp. VT 511
GCATTCGTGCATAATCTGCGGATGAAATACATCGATTCAAACAAGCTCTCTGATCCTCAGTTCAAGCGATACACAGGCATCTCATGGTCAACTTTCTATTTGATGGTTGAGCAATTGCAGAAGCATGTCTCTGCCAAAGGCAGACCGCCCAAGTTAAGCCTGGAGGATCAGGTTCTGCTCTGTCTGAGCTATTGGCGGGAATACCGAACCTTATTTCACGTTGCGACGAGTTACGGGATTTCAGAGCCCACAGCCTCAAGAATTGTCCGTCATGTTGAAGACTGCCTGATTCGGTCCAATCTGTTTAATTTACCCAAAGATTTACCCGAGGGCGAAGGCATCGACTGGAATGTTGTGATCGTGGATGCCACGGAAATTCCAATCCAAAGGCCTAAAAAAACAGAAGAAAAGCTATAGCGGCAAGAAAAAGACCCATACCTTTAAAGTACAGGCCATGATTCACTACAAAACTCAGCAAATTCTGAGTTTATGTACCAGTCGCGGTGCAGTGCATGATTTCGAGTTGTTCAAACGCAATTTAAACCAGATTCCTTTTAAGGCTTTTATCCTTGCAGATAAAGGCTATCAGGGGATTTATGTGTTGTATCCGAATAGCCTGTTACCATTAAAAGCCAAAAGACACTGTAAATTAGATCCTGAATTGAAAATCTATAATCAAGAAATCAATAAAAGAAAAATCGGAATTGAGCATGTATTTGGCAGCCTGAAAACCTTCAAAATCCTTGCTGAGCGTTATCGAAATAGAGGTAAAAGGCTTGGTTTGAGATTCAATTTAATCGCTGGAATCTACAACTTGGAACTGAGTAAAAAATGATTTATGAAAGAGGTCTAATTAATCTTATTGAATCTGAGATAGCAAATAGACTATGGGTTAAATATGAAATTAAATGTGCTGGGGAATTAGGTAGAGCTACTATTAGGCGTATATACATAATATAAATATCCTCGAAATGGAATAACAGTCAAAAGTAAAAATCCACTTTCTGAATTCACACTTAATAATACTTTTTCAGATTACATAGATTGCTATGATTCCAACCCTACTGATGCCTATGATGATACCCGTATCTGGGGACCCCCCTGGCTTAAAAACAATCAGCAGCAAGATACCCATGAATCGGCTTATTACCTGTCTGCTAACCGTGGCAAACACTCGGTTGCAATCGATTTATCTACACCTGAAGGTCAACGTATTATCAAAAAACTTGCTGAACAGAGTGATGTAGTCATTGAAAACTATAAAGCCGGTTCGTTGAAACGATACGGGCTGGATTATGAAAGTCTGAGTCAGCTAAATCCGCGACTGGTATATTGTTCTATTACCGGCTTTGGCCAGAATGGCCCGCGTGCGCAAGAACCAGGCTATGACTTCATTGTTCAGGGTATGGGCGGTATGATGAGTGTTACGGGTGAACGTGATGACCTTCCAGGGGGTGGTCCGCAAAAAGCAGGTCTGGCCTTTGCCGATCTGACCACCGGCTTATATGCCGCAATTGCCATTCAGGCGGCTTTGTTGTCCCGTGAGAAAACCGGTGAAGGTCAGTATATTGATATGGCGCTGTTAGATACCCAGGTTGCTTCCCTCTCTGTTCTGGCCATGAATTATCTCACCTCAGGCAAAGTCCCCGGTCGCTTCGGAAATGCACATGCCAATATTGTGCCCTATCAGGTGTTTAAAGCCCAGGAAGGTGAATTTATTATCGCCTGTGGTAACGATCTGCAATTCCAAGCTTTGTGTCAGGCCGTTGGTCTGGCTAAGGTGGCAGAAGATCCTCGCTTCTTAAAAAATTCTGGACGTGTTACACATCGTGAAGAATTGACCATAGTTCTACAGGCTCATTTCTATACTAGACCGGCAAAAACCTGGGTGGATCTGATTCATGCGGTTAAAGTACCGGTAGGAATGATTAATGACCTGAAACAGACTTTGCAAGAAGAACAGGTATTGGCACGTGATATGGTGATTAAAATGCCGCATACCTTACGTGAAGATTACACTTCAATCGGTTCACCAATTAAACTCTCCAAGACACCAGTAGAATATAAAAAGGCCCCCCTTGTCTGGGTGAAGATACCGATGCCATTTTGAGTCAATATTTAAGTTCTGCTAAAATGGAAGAACTGAAAAGCAAAAAAGTCATCCAGCAGCGATAAGCTTGCAAGCAGTAAAAAAGGAATCTTGCGATTCCTTTTTTATTTTAAAGATAATGGATTAGATCATTCCTTAACAGGCCTTAGCGCTTGGCCGAACAGTACGAGGCAGTTCACGACGCAGAATTTTGCCTACTGCAGACTTTGGTAGTTCGGACACAAATTCAATGTATTTCGGCAATTTATAACTGGTCAGTTGCTGCTTCAGATAAGTCATGACTTCATCTTGGGTCAGAGTTTCATCCTGTTTCACAATAAATGCCTTGGGTACCTGTCCAGATTTTTCATCATCAGTACCAATCACTGCACATTCCAGTATTTTAGGGTGTTTGGACAGTACGCCTTCCAGCTCATTGGGATAAACATTAAATCCGGACACCAGAATCATGTCTTTTTTGCGGTCCAGAATGGTGATATAGCCTTGCTCATCCATACAACCGATATCACCTGTCAGGAAGAATCCATCTTTGGTAAATACCTGTGCTGTTGCTTCGGCTTGCTGCCAGTATCCTTTCATCACCTGTGGACCACGTATGGCTATTTCTCCAGCCTGATTAAGCTCTACAGGTTTTCCTTCATCATTCAGAATCAGAATTTCAGTCCCTGCCAATGGCAAGCCAATCGTGCCACTAAATCGCCGGCTTAAAGGCGGGTTAAAAGTTGCAGTTGGTGAGGTTTCAGAAAGTCCGTAGCCTTCATAAATCTGGCAGCCTGTGACCTCATACCATAAATTTGCCGTATTTTTTAAAATCGATGCTCCCCCGCCAGTTGTAGTTTTCAGGTTTGAATGATCCAGTTCACGAAAACGTGGATGATGTCCCAGTGCATTAAACATGGTATTCACCCCAGGGAAAACAGTGGGTGGATGTTTCTGGTATTGATCCGCCAAAGCATCCAGATCTCTCGGATTTGGAATCAGAACATTGGCGAAACCACGGCTTAAACCATAACTGAACAGGCAGATGGTAAATCCATAAATGTGATACAGCGGCAAGGCACAGAATACATATTCATTTTCAGTGGCATAGCGGTCACCAAAATGGCTGATAAATACGGTACTGTTCTGGGCGATATTAAATAAAATATTGCGATGGCTCAGTTCTGCACCTTTAGAAACACCTGTGGTACCTCCCGTGTATTGCAGAATGACCGTATCTTCCTGATGCTGTACAGGTGTTTTGAAATCAATAATTTCTACCTGATTTATTGCCTGCCTAAAGTCAAAGAACTGTTTATCCGGATATTGTGTTGCCTGACTATAAATAGCACTTTGCTGCTCTTGAATAAAATCCGGCGAATGCGTCGAAATAACATATTTGAGTTGAGGACATTCCTCTAATGCTGTTAATTGCTCCAAAGTCTGTCCAAGGATAATCAAGGCTTCTGCACCTGAATCCTGTAGCTGATGATAGAGCTCGCGCTGGGTGTACATGGGGTTGACATTGACCAGCACATAACCGGCTCGAATAATGGCAAAGGTAGCGATTGGATATTGAATAATATTCGGTAACATCACCGCAATACGGCTGCCAGCAGTCAGCCCAAGACTCTGTAAATAGCTAGCCAGTTTCTGGCTATACACATCGATATCGTGATAGCTGAATTTGCGATCTAGATAGATAAATGCGGTTTTATCCTGAAATTTTACCAAATTCTCAGCAATTATCGTGCTCAGGGTTTTCTCAGGATCTGGCCGGGTAAACTCCGGATTGATATTCCACTTTTTATATTCTTCCATCCATGGCTGACTGCTCATGACTATACTCCTGTCCTGGATTTACAATTATTTTGTATCATTTAAACCATAAGATTTTGATTTTAATTAAATATTTTTAAACCACTTTCTGCTGTCTCGATTCAACATACTGGTAGTGATAACCGCTACGAATAAAATGCTGATTTTTATCCCTAAATGAATGAGCATAATCCGGCCAGACCAAAGTCAGCTTGCGACTGACCGGGTCCAGATACCAGCTTTTACAGCTTTCCGATAACCAGACACTACCTTGGGAAAGCTGCTGTAGCTCCTGCATATAGCTATTTTCAGCACTCTGATCTGCTTCAAAGACCTGAATCTGTTCCTGCTCAAAAAACTGCAAGGCATCTAGAATCAAATCAAACTGGGTTTCCAGAAAATAAAGCGCTGAATTATGCCCACTTCCGGTGTTGGGGCCATTCAGGATGAACAGATTTGGAAAGTTGTGTACGGTCGTTGACTGATAACCCTGCATACCGCTGGACCATTGCTGCTCCAGGCTTAAACCCTGTTTACCCACCACCTTTGCGGCATAGGGTGGACGTGCCGCTTCAAAACCGGTGGCAAATACGATGATATCTGCAGAAAATTTATTTCCAGTCTGGCTTATAACACCATCCTTTGTCATTTGTGCTAATGCTGAATCTTCAAGGGTGACATGGGGTTTTAAAAAAGTCGGATAATAATCATTAGAAAGCAATAAGCGTTTACAACCAGGTTCATAATTCGGCGTCAATTTACGCTGTAGCTCTGGATCTGAAATCTGATGTTTTAAGAATTGCAGGCAGTTTTTCTTGACCCGCTCAATCTGGCTTTTCAGATTACGGCGCTGGGCAAAATTGTATTCATTGCCCCAAAACAAGGAATGTCTTAAGGCTGTCATACTGTCCGGATCTTTGCGAAAAAGCTGTTTTTCTGACTCAGAATAAGGTCGGTCTGGTCGGGGCAAAATATAGGGCGCACTACGTTGCAAGACAGTCAGGCTTTTGGCAGTTTTTGCAATTTCCGGCACAAGCTGGATGGCTGAAGCACCAGAACCCACCACAATGACATGTTGATTTTCCAGATTCAGCTCGTGGTTCCAGCGTGCTGAATGCATCACTTGGCCTTCAAATTCTTTCAGCCTCGGAATTTGTGGGAGATGCTCATCTGCCAGATGCCCGGTTGCGGTAATTAAAATCTCAGCCTGATACAGACCTATAGAGGTGTGAATTTCCCAGATGCGTTCTCGTGCATTCCAGCTGGCCTTTTCCAGTTGGGTATGAAAATTAATATGGGGCCGGATATTTTCCTGATCACAGCATTGAATTAAATAGCGCTGAATTTCTACCCCTTGTGGAAAGACACGCGACCAGTTGGGATTTTTAATAAACGAGAAAGAATATAAATGGGAAGGTACATCACAGGCGACTCCGGGATAGGTATTGTCACGCCAAGTACCGCCCACTTCTGCTGCACGTTCAATGATTTTAAAATCGTGGATGCCCTGCTGTTTAAGGCGGATTGCCATTCCCAAACCACCAAAACCGCTGCCTACAATTAGAATCTTGCTGCGCTGTCCTTTAGCTTGCATTATTTATCTCCTTTAAGGCATATAAGGCTGGATTTTTTGATTCACCGGATATTGTTCTGGATGCTGGCTAAACTGGTTTACCAGTTGCACCACTTCGGCTGGCGCTTCGACATAGAGCGCATGTCCTGAAGAAATTTCGATATAGCGACTGTTCGAAATTGAAGCAAACAGCAGTTTAGCTTGCGCTACAGGCACCATGCGGTCTTCACGGCAAGCCACAATCAACGTCTCTGCACGAATCTCAGGCAAGATCGATGTAATATCAATGCGATAATTCAGTTCACGCTGTTTGGCTGCATCTAGTGAAGGTTTAACAAAGCGTGCCAGATCCAACACCTGCTGTTCGCTTCGTGCAGACAGATAATCATCGCTATACAGGCAATAATTCACAAAATGAGGCAAGGCCGCAGATTGTTCAGTAAATAACTGTTGCCAGATAACGGTACGCAGTTGTTGCACCGAGCTGGTTTTGGCCCAACCGGCTAACAAGATCAAACGCGCTACGCGCTGTTTTAAACTGGCTGCCACTTGTGCAGCAATCACGGCACCGAGTGAATAGCCTACCACTGTAATGATTTCATCTTTTGCAACTGCATGCTGAATCAATGCTTCAACCTGTTGGCTAAAATCAGTCACCTTTAGATCAGCTTTATTCGGGGTATGCAAATCAATGGATAAAACCCGCTGATGAATACCCAGCATCGGAAAAATATAGCTGAAATGCTTGTCGGTATTTCCACCGGTGCCATGAATCAAAATAATAGTCGGAAATGCAGAACGCTGTCCGACTTCATGAAAATTAAGCTGCAGATCAGCATAAGGACACTGTCGAGTAATCATGTCTAAATCCATATAGACTCCTGATCTTGTTGTTTTATGGTTTATTCAATATCCGAGAATAAATCTCAATATTTGAATTGGGTGAGGATGCAAAAATTATTAAAAAAGACCCACGACACGAGTATCGTGGGTCAAAAGGTTTAATCGAATTTGAACTCTTCAGGTTCAAGTAAAAACAGGCTTTCACCGCCCGCCTGAATATTGGCAAAGTGGGTTGAAGTTCTTGGCAAAATACGCGCAAAGAAGAATTGTGCAGTTTTGATCTTGGCTGCATAGAACGGATCAGTATTGCCTTCTTCAATTTTCTGCTGCGCAGTAATTGCCATTTTCAGCCACAAATAAGCGGACACGACATAACCAGAGAAATATAGGTAGTCAACTGATGCTGCCCCAATTTCATTGGCAGACTGTTGAGCCTGCTCCTGAATGGTTCTGGTTAATTTCAGCCATTGTTCAGTCAACTGGCTGACTTGTGCAACTTGCTGGCTGAACTGGACATGTTGCTGATGCTCTTTTACAAAGCCTTGAATTTCCTCGGTTAATGCGGTCAACAGACCCAATTTTGAACCTAGAACTTTACGCGCCAGCAAGTCAATGGACTGAATTTCAGTGGTTCCTTCATAGAGGCTGGCAATACGTGCATCACGGGCAATCTGTTCCATGCCATGTTCAGCAATATAACCGTGACCACCGAAAACCTGCATACCATGTTTAGCCGCTTCTATGCCGGTTTCAGTCATTAATGCTTTGGCAATTGGGGTTAATAATGCCAGACGGTCTTCAGCTGCTTTCTTTTCTTCCGGGCTGTCAGTGGCTTCAGCGATATCGGCATAGGTCGCCAGATAATATGCAAGTGCACGTGAACCTTCTGCAAACACCTTTTGAGTCAGCAGCATGTTACGTACTGCCGGATGCACGATAATCGGATCTGCAGGCTGGCCTGGCACTTTTGCACCTTCAAGAGAACGCATCGCCAGACGGTCTTGGGCATAAGCCAATGCCCCCTGATAAGAAGATTCTGCTGCTGCCAAGCCTTGAATAGCTGTACCGATACGTGCCGAGTTCATAAAGGTAAACATGCAGTTCAGACCGCGATTTTCAGGCCCAATCAGGAAACCTTTGGCATTATCAAAATTCAGCACACAGGTCGCATTGCCGTGAATGCCCATCTTGTGTTCAATGGCGCTACACACCACACCATTACGGGAAGCCACATTACCTGCTTCATCCAGATTGTATTTCGGCACAATAAACAGCGAAATACCTTTGGTTCCCGCAGGTGCATCTGGCAAACGTGCCAGTACGATATGCACGATATTTTCAGCCAGGTCATGTTCACCGGCTGAGATAAAGATTTTCTCACCACTGATGCTGTAACTGCCGTCTTCATTTGGCACTGCTTTGGTACGGATTAAACCTAGGTCAGAACCGGCATGAGATTCAGTCAAGCACATGGTTCCCGTCCAGCGACCTGCAATTAAAGGTACCAGGAATTTCTGTTTCTGTTCATCGCTACCGTGGTGCTCTAAAGTACGCATGGCACCATGGGACAGGCCTGGGTACATGCCCCAAGACCAGTTGGTTGCAGTAATAATTTCAGAAATAGCAATCCGGTATAAAGTTGGGAAGCCCTGACCGCCATATGCTTCGTCACCAGTTAATGAGGTAAAGCCGAGTTCTACATATTTGTCATAAGCTGCTTTAAACCCATCCGGGGTGGTTACGACGCCATCCTGCAAACGGCAACCCTGCTGGTCGCCTGTCGCATTAATCGGTAGAAGTTCGTTTTGGCAAAAGTCCGCAGCGACTTCCAGATATTGCTCCATAATATCCATAGAAACCTTGTCTGCGAATTTTGCATAGCCCTGATATTTCTGTTCAACGTTTAACAGGTCTTTCAGCACGAACTTCATGTCTTTTAATGGCGCAATATAATTTCTCATCGTAATTCCCTTGTATGAGTTCTAATTTGTATATTTATGACTATTAATTTCATAATACGAAATTATGTTTTAAGTCCACTATAATATAATTTAAAGAATAAAATCTAGTCATTCGATGAAATTTCCCATTTAAAAATAAAAAATATACAGGATGAAAAAAAGCCATTCATGGTGGAATGGCTTTTCTATACAGCGACTGCACTAAGGCTGATTAACGTGGAAAAAATTGAGCTAAACGCTGATGAACGATCTGCTCTGCCTCCTGCATAATATTTTCAATCAGCGTCTGGCAAGTCGGAATGTCATGAATCAATCCCATCACTTGACCTGCAGTCAGTACACCAGCATCCACATCGCCATTTTCTAAAGCGAGCTTGCCTTTTAAACCGCTGACATAGGGACGAATCTGTTCAAATTGCAGATTTGGATCTTCACTCATTTTAACGACTAGATCAGATACTGCATTTTTGGCAACACGGGCGGTATTTCGGAACTGTCGATACAAAAGATGTGTCGCCCTTTCATCATTATCGACATAGAACTGTTTGATGTTTGGATGGATCGGGGCTTCCTGAGTGGCACAAAAGCGTGTACCCATATTGATGCCTTCGGCACCCAAAGCCAAAGCTGCGACCAGACTACGACCATCAGCAAAACCGCCACTGGCCACAATCGGCACAGTGAGCTGATCTGCTGCCGCAGGAATTAAAATCAGGCCAGGAATATCGTCTTCACCCGGATGGCCCGCACATTCAAAACCATCAATCGAAATAACATCTGCGCCAATTCTTTGTGCTGAAAGCGCATGACGGACGGAAGTACATTTATGAATGACAATAATGCCGTGTTGCTTAAACGCCTCAATATGTTCATGAGGCTTGTTGCCTGCTGTTTCTACGATCTTGATACCGCTTTCAATGATTGCCTGTCGGTATTCTGCATATGGCGGCGGATTCACAGCGGGCAATAAAGTCAGATTGACTGCAAAAGGCTGATCGGTCATTTCTCGGCAGCGTGCAATTTCCTTGACCAGGGCTTCAGGCGTCGGTTGAGTCAATGCCGTTAATGTTCCCAAGCCACCTGCATTAGATACGGCACTGGCCATTTCTGCGGTACCGACCCACATCATGCCGCCCTGAATAATTGGATAGCGAATGCCTAAAAGCTCGGTAATACGGGTCTTAATTTTCATAAATGCTCTCCTTAGCATCCGGTAAATTGTGCAGGGCGTTTTTCGACAAAAGCCTGGACACCTTCTTTATAGTCCTGACTGCTCAGAGCCAGATATTGCAGGTTTTGCTCCAGCTCCAGTTGCTGGTCTATGTTATTTTCAGCACTGCGTTGCAAGGCCTGTTTGGTTAAAGCCAGCGCATAAGTCGGCTGTTGAGATAATCGCTGTGCAATGTCGTCGATATAAGCATCAAATTCTGTATCTGGAAGCATTTTCCAGATCATGCCCATTTCTGCAGCCTCTTTGGCATGTACAGGTTCACCGAGTAAAGTCAGTGCCATGGCACGCGCATAACCGATTAAATGCGGCAACATCCAGGTGCCACCAGCATCGGGAATCAAGCCAATTTTGGAAAAAGCCTGAATAAATCGGGCACTTTCCTTGGCAATGACCAGATCACAGGCCAGCGCGATATTGGCACCTGCACCGGCAGCAACTCCATTTACTGCTGCGATCACCGGTTTGGGACTCTGGCGGATCAGCTTAATCAAGGGATTATAGTATTTGGCCAGCGAACCTTGTGGCGGCAACGGCACACTACCGAGCTGTCCGGCACGTTCTTTTAAGTCCTGTCCCGCTGAAAATGCCCGGCCTCTGCCGCGAATCACAATCACCCGAATATCCGGATCTGTATTCCAGTTTTTCAGCACTTGCTGCACTTCCTCATGCATTTGCCGGTTAAAACTGTTGAGTGAATCCGGGCGGTTAAAACTTAAAGTTGCGACGCCTTGCTGAACCTGAGTTTGAATCGTTTCCCACATCATCAATTTCCTTATTTTTTTGCCTGTATCCCTACAATTAATAGCCCTTATTAACATCTACCTGATGGCACAAATCCAGGCCCTGATTAAAACGGCGGTCATTTTCCAGAATCTGTTTCACCACCACAGACATGGGCGCATGTGAGGCGACATGTGGTGTAACAACGATCTTTTCATGCTGCCAGAATGGATGTTCAGCAGCTAATGGCTCCTGTTCAAATACGTCGACAATTGCGCCACGTAGTTGACCTGAATCCAGTACATCCAATAAATCCTGCTCGATTAAATGCTGGCCACGCCCGACATGAATCAAAGCTGACTGTTCAGGCAGTTGCTGAAATAATTCAGCAGAAAGAATCCCAGTATTCTCTTCGGTAAGGGGTAGCAGGTTAATCAGAATCTGACTTTGCGCCAGGAACTCGGAAAGCTGTTCTTGACCCACATAACTTTTAACTTGATTAATATCTTTTGGGGAATTCGACCAACCAGAAACTTGATAGCCCATGTCTGCGAAACGTTCTGCTACGTATCCGCCCATATGCCCCAGTCCCATAATCCCGATCTGGATATGATGGCTATAGCTCTGGCGATACTGCTTCCACAGCTGCTGCTTTTGCTGTTGGATCATGCGGTCAAAATAACGCTGAAAATACAGCACGCCCCAAAGCAGATAATCAAACATGCCCTTTTGGTGATGTGGATCCAGTACCCGGCAAACGGCTTGATCTGGGCGTACAGCATTTAAGTTTAAATGTTCTACCCCAGCAGCAATCGAATGAATCAGGCCAAGCTTTGGCAGCTTCTGCACTTTTTCCAGATCTGGAAACCAGGCAGCAACTGTGGTTGCCTGTTCAGCTTCCGGACTGTCTACTGTACAGAAACTGCCAGCAGGCGCATATTTTTGAAAAGACTTGACCAGAATGGCTTCAATATTTGGTACAGAACTGGAAATAACAATCATGATGCATACTCCGTATATTGATGCTCAATCAAAGACAAAGCGGCCTGCCAGGCACGCTGTAATATCGGTTCAATGAGAGGACTGGCGAACTGCTTGGCTGTTTTAATTCGGACTTCTTCTGCTGGATAATGCAATTCAGCACCGCCACTTAAGGCCTTGACCTGTGCCTGACAGGCGCGTTCTAGGAAATAGATTTCATGAAAAGCCCGTGCAATAGTCTCTCCAGCCGTTAATAGGCCATGATTACGTAAAATCATGGCACGATGACTGCCTAAGTCCTGAATTAAGCGTTCTTGTTCATCAGTTGAAAGCGCAACGCCTTCATATTCGTGATAGGCCACATACTGATAAAATTTCATGGCGTGCTGGGAAATTGGGAGAAGCCCGTGTTTCTGAGCAGAAACAGCAATTCCATCCGCGGTATGCGTATGAATGACACAGTTCAGATGAGGATGTGCTTCATGAATCGCAGAGTGAATCACGAAACCAGCCATATTTACTGGCTTGTCTTGTTCATAGCTTTCTACCACCTGCCCTTCATGATTAATCTTCACCAGCGTCGAGGCACGCATTTTTTCGAAAGCAACGCCATACTGATTAATCAGAAAGCAGTCTGGTTGATCTGGGACTCTTAGACTGATGTGGGTATCAATCAGGTCAGTCATCCGATAATGCGCAATAATGCGATAAAGCGCTGCCAGTTCACAGCGTGCCTGCCATTCAGCAGCTGTAACGAGATTTTTTATTGTCATCATTCCATCCTGGAAAAATATAGCATTTCGATCACTATCTGTTATATCATAATTTTATAAAAACAGAATATTATTTCATAAGGCGAAATAAATCATTGCAAGGAGTGGATATGCCCACATCACAATTAAACGGACTTGAATATCTCACCGCAATTAAGAATGGGGAAATTCCCAGTTCAGCCATGAGTGAAATTATTCCCATGCGTCTGACCTTGGTGCGCGAAAACTATGTGGAATATGAGGTGCGTCCTGATCAGCGCCATTACAATTTACAGGGTGGAATTCATGGCGGCTTTTGTGCAACGGTTCTAGATAGTGCCACTGGCGCTGCCGTGCATACGACAGTAGATGCAGGTGTCAGTTTCTCGACCATTGACCTGAATGTAAAAATGCTGAAAGCAATGAAAAGCGGCGAAACCTATACAGCTATTGGTGAAGTTATCCGGATCGGACGTAATGTACTGACCTCAGAAGGCCGAATTATCGATAAAGAAGGTAAAGTTTATGCATTTGGGTCAGCGACTTTATTGGTGACTGGTCGTAAATAATTTCTGAGTTTATTTGATCAATCCCTGCTATTGCAGGGATTTTTATTTTTAAATGAAAATCCCAATAAAAAATGCCATGCATAACGAAATATGCATGACAATTTCGATGTTACTTTTATTGTTTAAGCTGCTTCAGGATTCTCAATCACCATCGCCAGACCTTGACCTAAACCAATACACAGGCTGATCACGGCATATTTCTTGCCTGTACGCTGTAATTGACGTGCAACCGTCAACGCCAAACGCGCGCCTGAACAGCCGAGTGGATGACCAATCGCAATGGCACCACCATTTGGATTGACACGCGGATCATCAAAAGCCACATCCAGACCTTTCAGGCAAGATAATACCTGGCTGGCAAAGGCTTCATTAATCTCAATTACGTCCATATCGTCCAGCGTTAAGCCTGCACGTTGTACTGCCTTTTTAATCGCTTCAATTGGGCCCGCGCCCATGATGCGTGGCTCAATGCCAGCAGCTGCAGAAGACAGGATACGAGCCAGAGGTTTTAAGCCATACTGTTCCTGAACTTTTTCACTGCCGATAATCAGTGCTGCAGCGCCGTCATTGATACCTGATGCATTACCCGCAGTCACTACACCACCTTCGAAAAGCGGTTTTAGCTTGGATAATGCTTCAAATGTTGAAGATGCACGTGGATGTTCATCTTCAGTCACCTGTTTAGGCGGTAATTTACGCCCTTGTGAAACTTCAATTGGAGTAATTTCACCTTCAAAGAATCCCGCTTCTTTTGCAGCCTGATATTTGGCTTGTGATGCAGCTGCAAATGTATCAGCTTGTTCACGGCTAATGCCAAATTCTTCAGCCACGTTATCACCTGTTTCAGGCATGCTGTGCGCGCCAAACTGATCCGTGAATTTACGGTTCGGGAAACGTGTACCAATCGTGGTGTCATAAATTTTGGCATCACGTGAATAAGCGCTTTCTGCTTTACCCATCACAAAAGGTGCGCGGGTCATACTTTCTACGCCACCAGCAATGTACAACTCGCCTTCACCTGCAGTAATGGCACGTGCCGAATCAATCACAGCACCGAGACCTGAAGCACATAATCGGTTTACCGTCTGACCCGGAACTGTTACCGGCATACCTGCTAACAATGCTGCAAAACGTGCCACATTACGGCTGTCTTCACCGGCCTGGTTGGTGCTACCAAAGATTACATCTTCTACATCTGCTGCCGGAATACCGGTTTTTTCCAGCAGGTTTTTAATGACTGTAGCTGCCAGATCATCTGGACGTACGCTTGCCAGACTTCCTGCATGGCGACCGATTGGTGAACGTAAACCATCATAAATATAGGCATTTAACATGAGTGTTATTCCTTTAACTTTCTAATTAATGTGTTGTATGAACAAGAGGTAGACCAAGCTGAACGCGGCGACGCAACCAAGGACTTGGACGATAACGCTGGTCACGGGTAATCGCAGTCATGCGATCCAGAATTTTCAGAATTTTTTCAGCACCCAGCACATCGCCCCATTCAATTGGGCCATGCGGATAACCGAGGCCTAGTTTTACCGCAACATTGATGTCTTCAACTGTCGCGACGCCTTGCTGGGCAATATCACAGCCGAGATTCACAATCATTGCCAAAGCACGTTGAGCCACAAAGCCAACGCTTTCCTGAATTACACTCGCAGTCACACCATCCAGATTGAAAATCGATTGAGCCGCTTGGGTCAGTTCAGGCTTGGTCACAAAAGTTGGCATTAAGGTGCGGTGTTTATTCAGCCCATACAGTAGGTCGATACACACCACTTGCTGAGGTGCCAGCTGATAACGGACAGCAACCGATGTTGCATCTTCACCATAAGTGGCAATCAGGATTAAAGCCTCTGCTGAAGGTGTCTCAGTTTGCTCAATCTGAATGTTGAACTGTTGCAGATATTGCTCAAGTGCCTGACGGTCTTCGTTATATTCTGTGCCTAGCCAGACTGATGGATATTGATTTAACTTTTCAATCAATGCTGGAGCAACATCACCTACTTTACTACCCGAAGTGTAATCATAGAAGCCTTTACCGGTTTTACGACCGAGCTGTTTGGCAATAAAGCGCTGACGGGTAATCACACTTGGACGGTAACGTGCTTCTTCATAATACTGCTGATAAATCGATTCACTCACCGGATGCGATACATCCATACCGGTCAGATCACCTAGCTCAAAAGGTCCCATTTTAAAACCGATCCCATCGCGGTAAATCCGGTCAATCTCATAAAATGGTGTGACATTTTCATTCAGAATTGCATAGGCTTCGCTACCAAAAGCACGGCCGGCATGGTTAATGATAAACCCTGGCGTATCTTTAGCTTTGACCGGACGATGACCCATTTTTGTAGAAAGCTGGGTTAATGCTTCAATAATGTCAGCACGGGTATTAAAGCCTTCAATTACTTCAACCACTTTCATGAGTGGTACCGGATTAAAGAAGTGATAACCGACAACACGTTCTGGCTGCTTACAGTTGGCAGCGATTGCACTAATCGACAATGAAGAGGTATTGGATGCCAGAATGGCTTCTGGTTTCACAATGTCTTCTAGTTGCTGCATCAGCTTTTGTTTGATTTCCAGATTCTCAATAATCGCCTCAACAATCAGATCACAATCTTTCAAGTCTTCTAGCTGCTGTGCGATTGATAAATGAGCAATATCTTCAGCTGCTTTTTCGTGGCTGAATTTACCTTTATCTGCCAAGGTATTTAATGTTTTGGCCAGTTTGTCCTGTGCCTGTTCAGCTGCCCCTTCTTTGGCATCAAACAGTATTACGTCATGACCAGACTGAATGGCGATCTGGGCAATGCCTGCACCCATGGTACCGACGCCAATAATCCCGATTTTCTGAATTTGAATACTCATGCTTATCGTCCCTGATAATTCGGTTTACGTTTATCGATAAAGGCCTGCATACCTTCTTTCTGGTCTTCTGAAGAAAACAGCATCTGGAAAGACTTACGCTCCAGGCTGAGACCGGCATTGAGCGGCACATCTTCGGCTAGTAATGCCACTTCTTTAATTTGTTCCAAGGCGATTGGAGGCATTTTTGCCAGACCTTCAGCCATCTTGATGGCTGTAGCAAGGGTTTCACTGTCTTCAGTCACCTGGGACACCAGACCAATTTGATAGGCTTCCGGTGCAGGTACTAGACAACCGGTCATAATGATGCGCATGGCATGAAATTTGCCCACTGCACGGAATAAACGTTGAGTACCACCTGCACCCGGCATAACACCCACTTTCACTTCAGGTTGACCAAACTGGGCGCTTTTCCCGGCAATGATAATATCTGCATGCATGGCCAGTTCACAGCCACCACCGAGCGCATAACCATTGACAGCTGCAATCACCGGTTTTGAACACTGCGCAATCGCTTGCCAGTAACGTTCAGTACGACGTTGCATCATCTGGATGGTTTCAGCGGTAGCTAATTCCTTTAGATCGGCCCCTGCTGCAAAATCTGTTTCACCGCCAGTAAGAATAATGGCCCGAATATTTTCGTCATCATTGAGTTGTAGAAAAGCTGCAGCCAGTTTCTGGCGCACTTCTGTATTCAAAGCATTTTTTGCTTCTGGTCGATGGATCTTGACCATCGCCACATGTGCTGAGATTTGCTCTACTTGAACCACCTGTTCCATTAAAATCTCCATTTATTTTGTATAGCGAAATTTTATTTTATATAAAACTACGGTTTCTAAGTCTATAAATCAAGAATTTTTAACTCAAAAATTCAAAAAAGTTATTTTTTACTAAAAATAGAGTAAAAACTCTTGTTCAGTTAGTTATTTTATGATTAATTGATTTCGCAATACGGAATTAATTATTTAAAGTAAATTTCGGCTATTCATTTAAGTAATTATTAGCCTTATAACGAAACTAAAAATTAATTTATGTAATAAAGATACTTCGTTGTTCAGTGATTTTTAACCCAGTATAGGGCTGAAAAATCAGATTTAACCTGATTGTTGACGTGGCTAAACCAAAACAGGAGCAGACACTTTAATCAGGAAAAACACTTTTCCGAGAGGAAGGAAAATGGATTTAGCGGTAGCAGAGGAAATGCTACTTTTAATTTATAGAGGATATAAGAATGACAAGCGATACCATCGTAACTGGAGACAATAAAACACCTGTCTCCTCCGAGGACACCATTAAACAGGCACCAAAACGCCTGTGGATGACAGCCTTTGTCTTTGCTTTTCTAATTTTACTCTGTGACGGTGCAGATATTGGCATTTTGGCTTTCAGTCTGACCAGTCTGAAAGCTGAATGGGGACTGACTTCTGTACAGGCCGGTGCTTTAGGAAGTTATTCCCTTCTAGGTATGGGAATTGGTGGCTTTGTCGGTGGATGGGCCTGTGACAAGTTTGGTCGCGTGCGAGTCATCGTATTAGCAACCATTGCCTTCTCGATCTTGTCTGCCTATTCAGGCTTTGCCCAGTCTTATACTGAGTTCGCAATTTTACGTACCCTGTCCTGCTTGGGTTTAGGCTGTTTATATATTGCCTGTAATACCCTCATGTCGGAATACGTACCGACCAAATATCGTACTACGGTATTAGCAACATTAATGACCGGTTTTACCTTGGGTTCTTTGGTCATCACCATGCTTTCAGGCTGGATCATTCCTGAATTCGGCTGGCGTATGCTGTACTGGATCACGATTGCGCCATTAGCCTTAGGTATTCTGATGCATTTTATGGTGCCAGAGCCGGAATCATGGAAGCGTGTACGTGAAATGAAAAGAACCGGCCAGATCGTGGATAATAACGCGAAAAAAGGCAATCCATATATCACTATTCTTAAGGACAAGACCCATGGCAAAATGTTTATCTTGTGGTCTTTCAGCTCTGGTTTCCTGTTATTTGGCTATTTCGGTGTAAGTAACTGGTTACCAAGCTATCTGGAAGCTGAATTAGGCATCAAGTTTAAAGAAATGGCGTTGTATATGGTGGGAACATTCATCACCATGATTTTTGCAAAAATTATCGCAGGCTATGTTGCTGACAAAATTGGCCGCCGTATCGTCTTTGCTTTCGGCACCATGGGAACGGCTCTGTTTATTCCTGTCGTGGTTTATATGCATACCGCAGACAATATTGGTGTACTGATGCTGATCTTCGGTTTCCTGTACGGTATTCCATATGCCATTAATGCAACCTACTTAACTGAAAGCTTCCCGACCGCCGTGCGTGGAACAGCAGTCGGTGGTGCATTCAACATTGGTCGTATTGGTGCAATCTTCGCCCCAATTACTATTGGTTATCTGGCGATGCATGGTTCGATCGGCACAGGCTTGATGGTCATGGGTGCAGCTTACTTCCTGTGTGGTTTGATTCCTGCGCTGTTCATTAAAGACCGTTTATACGATCCGCAAAAAGCAGAATAACTTAACCTGTGTAAGGGCTGTAATTGACAGCCCTCCTCAATCCAAATTTTTATGACTTTAGATATCGAACCTATGGGATTTAACCTCAACTGGATGGTTCCTGTTGAACTGGTCTCATACTTATTCTTCCAAAGTTAGCATCTCTGCATTTAAAAATTAGATCGACAACAAGGAAAGAGCTTTCCTTCTTAGATATCAGAAAATTTCTTTAGGGATTAAGAAATGAAAAAATTAGTTTTAGCGACATTATGTGGTCTTGCTTCAGTACAGGCATTTTCGGCAGAAGCGTCTGAAGACCGGATGCAGTTTCTAGAATCGCAATTAAAGCAAATTCAGGCTGAACTTGAACAACAAAAAGCAGCACAACTTGCGTTAAAGAACCAGCAAGAACAGTCTAAAACAGCGGACTCCAAAAGTTTAAGTAGCGTACTGGACAATGTTGATGTGTATGGAATGATCCGTCTGGATGGTGCGATCGATTTCAAAAGTACACCAGAAGCTCATGGCCGAACCATTAACCAGATCAATAAAGTACCTTTTACTGAACCTGATTCAACCCGTTCAGATTTTACTGCGGCAGCCAGCCGAATTGGTTTCCTGGCGAAAGACCTCGGTGGCAATCCAAACGTTTCCGCTCGTTTAGAAGCCGACTTCTGGACCAATAACGGCAAAGGTGATGGTGGCTTACGTATTCGTCATGCACATTTGAAATATTATAACTGGACTTTTGGTCAGGCATGGTCATTGATGTCCACACCGGAAATCAGTACCGAAGCTGTAGATTATAGTCTGCTCCTGGGCGGTTCAATATTACGAACCCCTCAAGTGAGCTATGCTTTTAAACTTGACCCAGAAAATACCTGGAATGTCGGCGTGGAATATATGGCCGGTGGTGATCGTTCTTCTGCCTTGCCTGCTTTAACCACTAAATATGTGCATCAGTCTGGTCCAGTACATCTATTAGCTCAAGGTTTTGTAAATCAAAAACAAGCTCAGACAGATACAGGTGATATTGAAAAAGTCGGTTGGGGTGTAGGTCTTGGTGGGCGTTATCGCTTTGATGATCAAAACTCGATCCAGGGCAACTATTTCCATATGGTCGGTGACCAGCGCATTGCAGCCTTTTTAACTCAAGGCTCAACATCCGATGGGGCTGCCTGGGGTGGAGATTATTCAGTTGATACAGCCAATAATGAACTTTTGCTCAATGAGTTCAATAGCTTAAATATAGGCTTCACGCATAAATTTACACCAAAACTACGTAGCAGTATTAATGCCAGTATTGTTGATTTTGATGATTCAAGTGATTATGCACGAGCAAATCCTGAAGCCAATAAACGTTTAACTGACTATGTCGCTAACCTGATTTATTCTCCAGTTCCAAAGATTAATCTGGGTGCAGAATATCATCATGGCAAGCGTGAAACCTTTGACAACAAGGAAGCAGATATTTCGCGTATCAACCTCTCTGCCAACTATAGTTTTTAAAGCCTCAGGAGACAAGGATGTCAGCCCAAGGGCAAATTTCACGAAAATTTATGTTTATGATGGCGATGACCTGTGCACTTTGCGCAGGTTGTAACTATTTTAACCAGCCATTAATTTATTCCATTGCAGAGGATCTGCAGATCAGTGTAGCTCAGTCTGGCTGGACTGTCGTTTTAACCCAGATTGGTTATGCCACTGGGTTGTTTTTCTTTGTACCGCTAGGCGATTTATTCGAAAAACGGCTGTATATCTGTAGTTTGATGTTCTGTACCGGATTGGCGCTTATTGGGCTTTCCGCCAGCACCAATCTGCATATGTTGTATGGCTTTACCCTGCTCGCCTCTTTTTGTTCGATTACCACCCAGATTCTGATTCCTTTTGCCGCCAGTCTGTCACAACGTGATAAAAGTGCCGAAGTCGTTGGCCTGCTGATGAGCGGTGTCCTGGTCGGTATTCTGTTTGCCCGTACCGTGGCCGGACTGATTTCAACTTTATGGTCCTGGCATGCAGTGTACTTGTTTAGTGGCTGTTCTATTCTTTTACTCAGCCTCGCAATGTGGTTTCAGCTACCAAAGGCTAAAACCCAATTGCAGATGAGTATTTTACAAATTTATGGCTCATTATTTACCTTTGCCAAGACAGAACCTATGTTGATCCGACGTAGTATGATTGGCAGTCTGGGCTTCGGCATGCTGAGTATTATTTTTACGACCATGACCTTTATACTGGCAGAAGCACCCTATCATTTTAATGATTTTCAGATTGGACTCATGGGCATTGTCGGTGTAGTCGGAATCTGGTCTTCTCAATGGACCGGTAAAATGATTGGTAGGCATCGGGAAAAATGGATTGCGCACCTGGCCACATGCGGACTGATTTTGGCGTGGATTCCCTTGTTCTTTGCCCAGAACTATTTATGGATTTATATCTTGGGATTAATTCTGGCCTATTTCGGAATTTCCTGTTTGCATGTCTTGAACCAGAATCTGGTCTATCGAATTTCAATACAGGCCCGTTCGCGAATTAATGCCATCTATATGACCTGTTATTTTTCAGGTGCCGGTCTGGGCGCGTTTTTGTCATTACATTTATGGAAAATGTATGGCTGGCCAGCTTGTGTCACATTGGGATTTATCTTTGCCCTGCTCATATTTGGTATTAACCGCTATGACTTAAGCCGCGAACGCAATCTGGTCAATATACAGTCCTAATCATACATAATCTAAAATTTAATACTGTGAACTCATAGAATATTAGTTTAAGTTCACAAAGGCTTCTTTCATAAATCTTTTTTTAATCATTAAGAAGAAATTCCCTCATCCTAACCTTCTCCCAAAGGGAGAAGGAACTTTCAAAATTCATTAAATATGAAGATGACGATCATTTTTTGGTTTATGAAAGATATTTAAAGTATTTGACATATTAGCCCTGTGTTTCTATTTAGAATTATATGCTGGAAAATAAAGGACAGGATTATCCAGCATAAGAAGAACTCTCTTCTACCAGAATCCTTTTCGATTATTTTATTTAATCTTTTGATATTTAAAAATTTAACCTGATTTAAAATCTTAATATTTGTATAAATCCTTTTAAACTTTCTTTTGATTAAGAGTTTTAAATAACTCAGTTGAGTAACAAACTACCTATTTTTTAAGTTCTTTGACTGTTAGCATAAAAAATATCTTATAAAAAAACGCAGCCTAAGCTGCGATTTGTAAAAATGGTTTCATTTCTTTAAATTATTAAACTGATAATTTTAAGCTCTCTGTAGCGCGACCATCAAGTAACTTACAACCGGTGTTTTGCTGTAGCTCTTCAAAACTTAGGCCATCGACCATTTCCACTACCCAAGCCTGATTATCTTTTAGCTCAATGATACATAAGTCAGTATAAATTCGGTCTACACAGTTTTTACCAGTAATTGGATAAGTCAGTGCTTCTACAATTCTAGGCTCACCATTTTTAGTGACATGTTCCATACAGACATAGACACAACGTGCGCCCACTGCTAGATCCATCGCCCCGCCAACCGCAGGTACTGCATCTAGTGACCCGGTGTGCCAGTTAGCCAGATCACCATTCACTGCGACCTGAAATGCACCCATAATACAAAAATCCAAATGGCCACCACGCATAATATCGAAAGAATCCGCAGAGTTCATAAAACTGCCGCCATCTAGCATACTCACCAGTTCTTTACCGGCATTAATCAGATCATCATCTGCCAGCTCAGGATCTGTTAAAGCGGTAAAACCCAGAACACCATTTTCAGAATGCAGAATAATATTTTTTTCAGGCTTTAAATAACCGGCAACGCGTGTCGGCAAACCAATACCAAGATTCACATAAGAACTGGTGGGAATATCCTGTGCAACTTTTTCTACAATCTGCTCACGTGTACGTTTTTGAATAGCCATTATTTAATATCTCCTACCTTCACCACATGCTGCACAAAAATACCCGGTGTCACGATAATCTCAGGATCTAGATCGCCAAGTTCAACAATTTCGTGTACTTGGGCAATGGTGGTTTTAGCTGCTTTTGCCATTAAAGGGCCAAAGTTTCGCGCTGCTTTACGGTAGGTCAAGTTGCCCCATTGGTCCGCCTGATTGCCATAAATCAAGGCATAATCCGCATAAATTGGATATTCCAGCACATAGTCCTTGCCATTAATATGACGGGTCTCTTTGCCTTCAGCAATTTTGGTTCCAAAACCTGTAGGCGTAAAAATAGCGCCCAGACCTGCACCCGCTGCCTGAATTCGACAAGCTAAATTCCCTTGCGGAACCAGTTCTAGCTCTACTTTTCCAGCTTTATACAGCTCTTCAAATACTTTGGAATTATTGGCACGCGGGAATGAACAGATCATTTTCTTGACCAGCCCAGATAACAACAGATTGGTTAGGCCTCTGTCACCAGAAGCAGCATTATTATTAATGATGGTTAAGTCTTTCGGACCAATATCAATCAGCGCTTCAATCAGCTCGATTGGCTGTCCTGCCAGACCGAAGCCGCTGGTCATAATATGTGCGCCGTCTGGAATCTGCTTGAGTATAGTTTCGATGTCCTGTGTAATTTTATTCATGCAATTGCTTCCTAGCATCTTCCTGTCTTTATAAAATGTTGGATCTATCAATTAATCGGCTTTTTGTGGGTCAAATAAACGGTCTTTAATAAAAAACGCGGGAATCAGACCACAAAGAAAATAGGCAATCCCCATAATCAATAAACCGGTACCAATGGAACCACCTTGAGCAAAATAGCCAATGGTCAAGGGAGCGAAAACAGCACCTAAACGACCAACGTTATAGGCACCGCCCACGGCTGTTCCGCGGATTTTGGTCGAGAAACTTTCTGTCATATAAGTGGCATTAATACCGTAGGGGATGCCATATAGGAAGCCGAAGAACAGCATCAACCAAAGAATGTTATCTGGCGTATTTCCAAAAACAATCACTGGAATGAAAATCGCCGTACCCATGGTGCCGAAAGCAAATACCGCACGACGGCCAATCCGGTCAGCGATAAAACCAGCAATGACTTTCGTACACATCATGATCAGGAAGGTCCCGATCATATATAGGGTCATTTCTTTAAACTTGATCCCCAGATCTGACTCTAAATAAGCCGGTAACCAGTTACTAACACCGTAATATCCAAACTGTAAAAATGCGGTACTGAATGACCAAAGGATAAACATGCGACGGCTGAGTGCATCTTCAAAAATCATTTTAAATGTGTTTTTTGGCTTTTCCTGGACAATACCACTGGCTTTTGCATCCAGACGTGCTTGACGCGCATCTAACCAGGCTTTTGGTTCAGGCACTAAAAAGTACATTGCGACTGCAAGAACAATAGGAATAATGGCAATGTAATAAAGATAGCGCCAGCCATATTCAGGCAATAACCAGCCTGCTAGAACAGTGGCGACCACCGAACCTAAAGTCCAGCCAGTCATGAGCGTTGCCAATACTGTAGAGCGATATTTGGTGGGTACATACTCTGCCATGAGTGTGTTACAGGCAATATATAGAGCACCTAGTCCAATCGCAGACGTAAAGCGCAGCCATTTGAACTGATCATAACTTTCCACGAATCCCAACCAGAAGGTTAATGAAGAAAATAATGCAATAGCAATGACGATCACACGAACCCGGCCAAAACGGTCACAAGCCCAGCCACCAAAAAAACCGCCGATAGCCATGCCTGCAAGCGTCCAGCTTCCCAAGGCACCGGCCTGCATATTACTTAATGAAAATTCTTGTTTCAGTCTGGTCAGACTGTAGGCTAATAATGCAATGTCAGCCCCATCAACCAGTAATGCCAAAAATGAGAAGATAAAGGCCAGAATCCAGACTTTTTGCTTGGGTTCGTTTCCACCTTCTACCTGGTGTTGTTGTGAACTGATCGTATCCATAATACTCTTTCTACTTTTCGGCACTCCTGTGCCTTTTAAAAATCAATATTTCACTTAATTATTTAATTGAAATATATAATATTTATTGATTATTATCACGCTTTAACAAAGTGATATAAAAATGCTTTTCAAGTTTTTTAAAAGTTGAATACGGTGAAATCACATAGCAATCTACAAATAGATGTGATTAAGCCGCGATGCTTAACCCCGAAAACAATTTAGCCAGCATTGCTGGCTAGAGGGGGATATCAGGTTTAGTTGCAAAAGGCTGCAATTCCGGTTTGTGCACGTCCTAAAATCAAGGCATGTACATCGTGAGTACCTTCATAGGTATTTACCACTTCCAGATTAACCAGATGACGGGCCACACCGAATTCATCGCTAATCCCGTTACCACCCATCATGTCACGGGCCAAACGGGCAATATCCAGCGCCTTGCCGCAGTTATTACGCTTAATTAAAGACGTACCTTCAACTGACGCAATGCCCTCATCTTTCATGCGGCCAAAACGTAAAGCCACCTGTAAGCCAAGGGCAATTTCAGTTTGCATATCTGCCAGTTTTTTCTGAATTAACTGATTCGCAGCAAGTGGTCGGCCAAACTGTTTACGGTCCATGGTGTACTGATGTGCGGTATGCCAGCAGAATTCTGCAGCTCCCATGGCACCCCATGCAATCCCGTAACGCGCACTGTTCAAGCAGGTAAAAGGCCCTTTTAAACCACGAACTTCCGGAAAGGCATTTTCTTCTGGAACAAAGACGTTATTCATTACAATTTCACCGGTGATTGAGGCACGTAGACCCACCTTGCCGTGAATTGCTGGAGCAGAAAGCCCTTCCCAGTCTTTTTCTAAAATAAAGCCACGAATGTCACCGACATTACCTTCAGCAGATACCTCTTTGGCCCAAACTACAAATACATCGGCAATCGGACTATTGGTAATCCACATTTTTGCGCCAGTTAAACGGTAACCACCCTCGACTTTTTTAGCACGGGTAATCATGCTGCCAGGATCTGATCCATGATCTGGCTCGGTCAAGCCAAAGCAACCAATATATTCACCGGTTGCCAATTTTGGTAAATACTTCTGCTTTTGCTCTTCAGAACCAAATTCATTAATAGGTACCATCACCAGAGAGCTTTGTACGCTGGCCATTGAACGGTAACCTGAATCGACACGTTCAACTTCACGGGCAATCAGGCCATAGCTGACATAATTTAAACCTGCACCGCCGTACTGTTCTGGAATGGTTGGGCCTAGCAGACCAAGTTCACCCATCTCACGGAAAATAGCCGGATCGGTTTTTTCATGACGAAACTGTTCCAGTACACGCGGCATCAGTTTGTCTTGACAGTACGCTGCCGCTGCATCGCGGATCATGCGTTCTTCTGACGTCAGTTGCTGTTCGATTAAAAACGGGTCTTGCCAATCAAATCTAATTTTTGTCGTCATTTTAATATTTCCTTATTTTAAAATTATGAGATTAGGCGGTTGCCTGTTTAATCATTTCACGCGCAATAATAATTTGCTGGATTTGTGTGGTTCCTTCATATAAACGGAACAGACGCACATCACGGTAGAAACGTTCAATTGAATATTCACTGATATAACCCGCTCCACCATGAATCTGCAAACAGCGATCAGCAACTCGACCACACATTTCAGTTGCAAACATTTTGGCACAAGAGGCTTCAGTCGTAACATTTTGGCCCGCATCACGCAGACGCGCAGCATCCAGCACCATACATTTGGCTGCATAAATCTCGGCTTTGGAGTCTGCCAACATACCCTGGATTAGCTGGAAATTCGCAATGGGCTGACCAAACTGTTTGCGTTCCACTGCATAGTTAAGTGCGTCTTCCAGCATACGCTCTGCCATGCCAACGCTATAACCGGCAATGTGTAAACGACCTTTATCAAGTACACGCATCGCGGTTTTAAAACCAATTCCTTCTACGCCACCAATAAGCTGATCTTTATGCACTTTACAGTTATCAAAAATCACATCGCAAGTATAAGAGCCATGCTGACCCATTTTCTTATCAATTTTGCCAAGACTTAAACCCGGTGTACCCGCTTCTACCAAAAATGCGGAAATACCGCTCGCACCTTTGATTTCCGGATTAGTACGCGCCATGACGGTAAATGTTGTTGCACGAGGTGCATTGGTAATAAAACGCTTGGTGCCATTTAAAATATAGTAATCACCATCTTTGACTGCATTGGTTTTTAAAGATGCTGCATCCGAACCTGAATCTGGCTCAGTTAAGCAGAAAGAACCTATAATTTCACCAGTCGCATAACGCGGTAAATATTTCTGTTTTTGCTCTTCCGTACCGTCAATGACGATGCCGCTTGAGCCAATTCCATTGTTGGTTCCAATCAAAGAACGAAACGCAGCAGATGTACGACCTAGTTCCATCGCAACCAGAATTTCTTCTTCCATGGTAATACCTAAACCACCATATTCTTCTGGAATCGTCAGGCCAAACAAGCCTAATTTTTTCATCTGATCCACAATATGTTCAGGAATCGCATTTTTTTCTTCAACTTCATGTTCTAAAGGAACTAGTTCATTTTTTACGAAATTACGAATTGTAGATAGTAGCTGTTCAAGCATTTCCGGGTCACGGATCATATGGATCTCCATTTATTTAATATCGGTAAATTCCTTTACCGTAATTTTTAGTTTCGTATAGCGAAATAAATAACCATAAAAAAACAAAATGAGCAAGAAAAATCGTCAAAAAATTTTGTTTCTTTCTAAAAAATAAACTTTTCAAGTTTTAAGATGAGAATGGATTTAATGTTTTATTTCACAATACGAAATTTATTTGTTGTTTTTGTATCAAATAAGAGTTAAAACTGCACTTAGGAAAGATTATTTTGATCTTTATAAGGCAGAAAGCTATTTCAGAAAATTTTCCTTCAATAAACAAAATAAATATAAATACAGGCCAGTATTTATATTTATTTCGAAAATTTGAGGTGTTGTTTTCTTTCAGAGAGTAATTTAAATTTTCTAGAGATACTTAAGAATCTTATTTACTTAGAATGATGAAGAATGTTGTATCGTTTTTTAGCTGAATAGCACTAATTGCACTAAATACAGATAAAGCTGATATTTTTTATTTATTTTTATCTTTAATAGAAGTGTTTTATTTTGTATCGTGAAATTTAATTGCTATCATATTTATTAATTTACCTTTAATTGCTCTGATCATGACAAAAAATAAAACTGGCGAAATTCCTAATTTTGATGAGATCCGTTTAGATCCGATTTCTCATATTCATAGAGAAAACAATCCTCAATTTATCGCATCTATTGCGCGTGGATTGGAAATCCTGAGATGTTTTTCAGCAACCAATCAATTACTGGGCAACCAGGAAATTGCACAACTGACCAATTTACCAAAACCAACCGTAGCCCGGATCACCAGCACGTTGGTTTCGTTAGGATATTTAAAACAGCTTCCGAATACCACTAAATATCTGTTAGACGTTGGTGTTTTAGCCTTAGGATATGCTGCTTTAAGCAATATTTCTGCACGTACCCAAGCCTATCCTTTCATGGAGGAAATGTCACGTTATTCACAAGCGCCTGTAGCCATGGCAACACGTGACCGCTTAAGCATGATTTATCTGGAAGTGGTACATACAGAATCAACGCTGACTATGCGCCGTCCAGTCGGTTCAACCTTGCCACTGCATAGTAGTGCCATGGGTCGTGCCTGCCTGGCTGCAATGGAAGTTAAAGAACGTGAATATTTATTTGATGCGATCAAGAAAAGAAATGAAGATCAATGGCCAACCATCAAGCGTAATCTGGAACGTGCAATCCGTGATTATCAGGATTATGGCTACTGTCTGTCTTTGGGAGACTGGGCAAAAGATGTAAATTCCGTGGCAGTTCCACTGATTCATCCCAAACATGGAATTTTAACATTTAACTGCGGTGCACCAAGTTATCTGCTCAATCAGGAAAAACTGGAAAATGAAATTGGACCGCGTCTGATTCACATGGTGAATAATATTGCGATGAATCTCAATAACATATAAAAAAATAATTATTAGAGCGACATTAAGTCGCTCTTTTTATTGAATACTCAGTCTACACATCTTCCTACTTTAACTAGAATTTGCAGCAAACCTTTTTAATGCTATGAAATAGATAAGATTTAAAAAATAGATGAAGTCCTATTTCAAATAAAAAGATCAAAAATAAGCTTCATAACCGATTTAGATAATGCTATAAATATCGCATAGCGAAATTGGATTTTATATTATGGAAGATATTACAAGAGAATCGATGGAGTTTGACGTAGTCATCGTAGGCGCAGGCCCTGCGGGTCTTTCTGCTGCGATCAAAATCCGTCAGCTTGCACTTGAAAACAACCTGAATGATCTGTCCGTTTGTGTTGTGGAAAAAGGCTCCGAAGTCGGTGCTCATATTCTTTCTGGTGCTGTACTTGAACCACGCGCCATGAACGAGCTGTTCCCGAACTGGAAAGAAGAAGGCGCGCCTTTAAATGTCCCAGTGACTGAAGACAAAACCTTCTTCCTGCTCTCTGATGAAAAATCACAAGAAGCTCCGCACTGGATGGTGCCTAAAACTATGCATAACGATGGCAACTATGTCATCTCACTGGGCAATGTGGTGCGCTGGTTAGGCCAAAAAGCAGAAGAACTGGAAGTCTCGATCTTCCCGGGCTTTGCTGCCTCTGAAATCCTTTACCATGAAGATGGTTCAGTCAAAGGTATCCAGACAGGTGACATGGGCATTGGTAAAGATGGCGAACCAACGCATAATTTTACCCCAGGTTATGAACTGCATGCCAAATATACGATTTTTGCAGAAGGTTGCCGTGGTCATTTAGGTAAACGCCTGATCCAGAAATTCAACCTGGATAAAGATGCAGATCCTCAACACTATGGCATCGGAATTAAAGAGCTTTGGGAAATCGATCCTGCCAAGCACAAACCGGGTCTGGTGATGCACGGTGCTGGCTGGCCATTGAATGAAACCAGCTCGAGTGGTGGCTGGTGGCTCTACCATGCTGAAAACAACCAGGTGACCCTGGGCATGATCGTAGATCTTTCTTATGAAAACCCCCACATGTATCCATTTATGGAAATGCAGCGCTGGAAAACCCATCCTCTGATCAAACAGTATCTGGAAGGCGGTAAACGTATTTCTTATGGTGCACGTGCCGTGACCAAAGGTGGCTTTAACTCACTACCAAAATTCACTTTCCCAGGTGGTTCTTTAATCGGTGATGATGCCGGCTTCCTGAACTTTGCCAAGATCAAAGGCTCACATACTGCGATGAAGTCAGGCATGCTCTGCGGTGAAGCGGTATTTGAAGCAATCAAGGCCGGTGTAGAGAAAGGCGGTGACCTGGCAGTTGCACGTGTAACTGAAGGCGAAGATTTCTTCGTAAAAGAGTTGACTGCTTATACAGACAAGTTCAACAACAGCTGGCTGAAAGAAGAGCTGTATAGCGCGCGTAACTTTGGCCCTGCAATGCATAAGTTTGGTCAATGGATGGGTGGTGCATTCAACTTTATCGACCAGAACGTGTTTAAAGTACCATTTACCCTGCATGACCTGGTGCCAGACTTTAAGACATTGAAAACTGTTGATGCGGTGAACTTCAAGCCGAACTATCCAAAACCGGATGGCAAGCTGACTTTTGACCGTCTGTCTTCAGTGTTTGTATCGAACACCGTGCATGAAGAAAACCAGCCTGCGCATTTGAAACTAACTGATGCTTCAATTCCAGTGAATGTGAACCTGCCAAAATGGGATGAGCCAGCTCAGCGCTACTGCCCGGCGGGTGTATATGAAATCATGGAAAATGATGATGGTTCAAAACGCTTCCAGATCAATGCAGCCAACTGTGTGCACTGCAAGACCTGTGACATCAAAGATCCTTCTCAGAACAT
>NZ_LFRE01000019.1:0-1470 GCF_001077515.1 Acinetobacter sp. VT 511
CGTTAAAAAGGCCGCTTATCCAACAAGGGTAAGCGACCTTTTTTAGCGCATTTAGTAAACTTACATTAATGCAGTTTAAATTCGTTTAAAAACGGAGTAGCTTATCCACATGATTCATATGTTCCAGATTACGAATAAACTCGAATCGTTCTTGTTTGTATCCATCAAAAGGTGTGCCTGCAAGAAATTGATTGAATTTCTGTTCAAGCATATTCCAGCCAAACGGAGTTTCCATATCGCCTAGAGGTACAGGCATCCACCGTTCATATATATTGCCATCATGTGTTGTTATAACAACATGGGCAGCGCAAAAATGAGTTGGATGATCAGCCAAATATTGCTGCACTTCATCATCCAGGGTTACTGTAATTTTTTGCACCAGCTCCTGAACCTCCGGATCGGTGAAGCTATACGTACATTATTGATGCTTCTGCCCGCCTACTGGCTCATACCGAAGCTCTACTCGATTCTCATGGACGGATTTCATTCCCTTCAATTACTTTTGCCTGGTATACCTTATGTTGCTGCCTGGATTGTATATGGTTGGATCATCCACCATGTCATACTCTATATGCAGTTCGGTGTTTCGGCACCAGAAGGAGAAGGCGGGGCTCACGGTACCCTCAAAGCACTCTGGATTGCACTGCGTCATCTCATCGCTGTAATCGGCATTGCACTTCTACTGGGTGGAGTACACCTGCTCGTCTTTGGGGCATTCACTACAGCCTCATGGTTATTAACGGGACTGACCGGACTTATACTACAACAGACGTATCCACTTGCCAGATGTCTATTGAGTCTGTGGAAAATATGCAGCCATTTCCGATTATGGCAGTCCAAAATATCCAAAGGTGAGAGCAGATAGTTTAAAAATTGTTACCATCACATGGTAAACTCATGGCCTAATATGTACTTATAAATAGGCAAACCTCAACCTTCTGTCGCAAATCCGAGCACCATATTGATGACGCTCATCGCAATGGTATTACGAAGCACGTTAAGAAATGCATCATCTGTTAACAAAAACTTAAAGTGTTTGAGCCCGACCCATTCCTGCTGCGTGAAACTCTTCGCAGGACTGTAATTCTGAAAGGCCATAACCCAGCCCCAAATGGGATAATACGAGAATACGAGAATGTACGCAACGATGGGCAATGACATGAACATGAGTTGTCTTTGTCCGCGCAATCGTTTTAACAGTGGTGCTTTGGGAACGACTGTACGGGTGGTTTGCTCTGGTATGGCTCCAGGCGTGTTCGCCATCTTTCACTCCTCCTATTGGCTTGCAGCGACTTTAAGCATGATGTCCCCGGAAGGCACTCGCCTGAGTAATCCTTTGGTTGATACCTTCCGAGAGAATCATTGCCGCATTTTTTTATTTAACAGACCAGTTCTCGATTCTCCATTTCAGTTGTTCATTAATCCGATCTTCATAGGATTTAACATCGATCTTCTTGTAAGCGTCTACGT
>NZ_LFRE01000002.1:0-1443 GCF_001077515.1 Acinetobacter sp. VT 511
CATGACCGCCATGACGATGATCAGGGTCGCCACCCCCAGCATGATGCCGATGAACGAAAAGCCGGCGATCACCGAGATGAAGCCTTCCTTTCGCCGGGCGCGCAGATAGCGCAGCGACAGCATCCATTCGAAGGGCGAGAAAGGTCTTGTTCCGGTTTGATCAGACATCGTGCGTTCGGTTTGGGCGAACCGCGGGCGCGGGCGCGTCCTGCACAAACTATCTGATTCAGGCCTTCTCGCGACGGGCTTCAGGCGGTTTTTCCAAAGCCGTCGAACCGGGCCGCCGTTTCAGGCCGCATTGACCTTGCGGAACCGGTTGAAGAAGGCGAAGGGCGCGCCCGACAGCAGCACGTCGAAATAGGCAGGAGCGACTCGCCGATCGTCCCGGCATCAAGCAACTCGTCGCCTGTATTGATGGAGACGTCGTGGGCCATCTCACCATTGACGTGCAACAGCGCCCACGCCGCAGTCATGTTGCCGATTTTGGTATCTGTGTCGACTCTCGTTGGAAGAACCGCGGCGTCGCCAGCGCCCTGATGCGAGAGATGATTGAAATGTGCGACAACTGGTTGCGGGTAGATCGCATTGAACTAACCGTGTTTGTCGATAACGCCCCGGCAATTAAGGTCTATAAAAAATACGGCTTTGAAATTGAAGGGACTGGTAAGAAGTACGCATTGCGTAATGGTGAATATGTCGATGCATATTATATGGCGCGGGTCTGCGCCAGATAGGCGCCGTGCCCCCGGTGCAGGATGTCGAAACAGCCGTTGGTGAACCCGACCTTCAGCCCCTGGCGCCGCCAGCCCTCGACCTCGGCCGCCAGTTCGTCCAGCGGCGTCCCCTTGGCGACGGCCGCGCTGGCGTGCTGGCTGACTTCGGCCTCGATCAGTTCGGCGGGCGTGACGACGGCCGTCCCCGCCTTGCCGACCACGACGCCCGAAGCCAGGATGGCGAACTGCACCGCCGTCTCCAGCGACGCCCCCGCCCCAAGCGCCAGGCCGATGGCGGCCAGGCCGGTGTCGCCGGCGCCCGACACGTCGAACACCTCGCGCGCGCGGCCTGGGAAATGCTTCACCGCCCGCATCTTTTGCGGCGCATATTAAGACGTCAGTGCTACCAGGATTGGCATTACACCACCACTGCCTAAACCAGCAAGGAAACGTAAAATACCAAATTCAGACGGGATCGACGCCAAACCGACCGCGAACGTTAAACCACTAAACAGCACGATACAGATCATGATAACTTTTTTACCGCCAATCTTGTCTGCCAGCGAACCAAAAATCATGACACCAAACATCATGCCTGCAAGTGCTGTACTGGCCAGCATACCTGCTTGTACTGCGCTTAAGCCCCAATCCTGCATTAAGAGTGGCAGCGTCACACCATTAATTGCTAAATCGTAGCCATCAAATCAGCTAATGAGTAAACACTAAGCAA
>NZ_LFRE01000020.1:0-514 GCF_001077515.1 Acinetobacter sp. VT 511
GCCTGTACCGAGCGGATACCATGGATCGAAGATGTCATCGTGACCAAAGCACACATTTAGACCTGCTTCCTGCAACTCTTTGACACGCGTCAGCCCTCTTCTCTTTGGATACGTGTCGAAGCGTCCTTGCAGGTGAATGTTAACCAGCGGATTGGAGACAAAGTTCAGATCAGCCATCTTCAGCAAACGGAACAATTTGTACGTATAAGCGTCATTATATGACCCCATCGCCGTTGTATGACTTGCCGTCGTGCGTGAACCCAGTCCACGTTCGTAAGCTTCCTTGGCAACAACTTCAACAAAACGGGATTGCTCGTCATCGATTTCATCACAATGGATGTCGATCAGACGGTCGTATTTTTCGGCCAAATCAAACGCAACTTTCATTGAATCAACGCCGTATTCCCGTGTGAATTCGAAGTGTGGAATGCCGCCGACCACGTCAACGCCCATTTTCAGTGACTCTTCCAGCAATTCTGCCCCGTTTGGATAAGAGTGAATGCCTTCCTGTGGG
>NZ_LFRE01000021.1:0-1427 GCF_001077515.1 Acinetobacter sp. VT 511
TAATCAGAGTTGCGAAATATGATTTCTTTCATCAAGTCATAGACATGCAAGGTGTCTGCCAGTCTTGTCTCTTCATCCGCTGTAAGGGAGAGCATGGTAGCAATGCTAATGACCGAATTACCTCTGAATGCAGAGAAAAGCTTTGTGTTTTGCTTAATCAACTCATGGCTTTGACGAATAGCTTCCCCATCCGCTGTTTTATTCTCCGCTGCATAGAGCAGGGCAGCCAGACGTTGCATCATCGCATGTTGCCATTTGAACGACTCCTTGATGATCTGGGTATTGGAAACAAATAATTCAACTCGTTCTGCATGATGCTGCTGCATAGGCACACCTCCATATTCACTGTTATTCTATAATACCCTTCCAGCTTCCTTCATTCCGTCGGTGTAAACAGATTAGATGATTAGGAATATCAAATGAATTAAAGCAATTATTCCCATAGGGTAGATCAATGATCTGGAGAACCCGTTTTTAAATTCATTTCTAGGATGTTTTTCGAAAAAGAAGTGTAATACGGTATGAATGATGAAAAAGATATCTAACACCCAAAATGTAATGGTCTGATATGAGCTAAAAAGAAGAGAGAGGATGATTTTGTTAAACAACTTCCTGGTGTACATTATTCCTGGGCTGATCAGTGCCTTTAATATGATTGTTATTCGAACCTATATCCAGACACTACCCGAGGGATTGATCGAATCCGCCAAAATCGATGGTGCTGGAGATTTCAGAACATTCATTTCCATTATTCTACCGCTGTGCCAACCGGTTCTTGCTACTGTTGCACTATTCATTGCAGTCGGTCAATGGAATTCTTGGTTTGATACGTTTCTGTATGCATCTTCCAAACAAAACCTAAGCACGCTGCAATATGAGTTGATGAAACTATTATCATCTTCTATGAATTCCAACAGCAGTGCAGCCGTTGCCAATGGTGCAGATCTTGGTGCTGCGCGTAACATGGTCACACCTGTATCTATTCGGGCAGCGATTACGATTGTTGCGGCATTACCCATCTTAGTCGTATATCCATTTGGATTAGGAAAACTGGCGTTACGTTTTATGAAACGACGCGCAAAAATTGTGCATCGCAACCTGGAACTGTGCTTCCCGGAAATGAGCGAACAAGAACGCCGTAAAATGGTGGTGAAGAATTTCGAATCCGTTGGCATGGGCCTGATGGAAACCGGCATGGCGTGGTTCTGGCCGGACCGCCGAATCGCCCGCTGGACGGAAGTGATCGGCATGGAACACATTCGTGACGTGCAGGCGCAAAAACGCGGCATCCTGTTAGTTGGCATCCATTTTCTGACACTGGAGCTGGGTGCGCGGCAGTTTGGTATGCAGGAACCGGGTATTGGCGTTTATCGCCCGAACGATAATCCACTGATTGACTGGCTACAAACCTGGGGCCGTTTGCGCTC
>NZ_LFRE01000022.1:0-528 GCF_001077515.1 Acinetobacter sp. VT 511
GTGGGGAACCGAGGGAAGCTCTAATCCGCCGACGGAGCTTACATGGGCACTGATTCTAGGGCTGTCCAGACAACTGGTTACGGAAAATAATGCACTTCGCTCCAATCGAAACTGGCAGAGCACTGTAGGGTTGGATTTGCATGGGAGAACACTTGTATTGCTCGGTTTGGGCAAGATAGGAACTCGCATGGCTGAGATCGCACAAGCATTTGGCATGAATGTGATGGCCTGGAGCGAGAATCTAACACGTGAGAAAACCGAAAAACATGGTGTGATCTGGTGCGAGACCAAGGAGCAACTGCTTGCACAGAGCGACATTGTATCCATTCATCTGGTATTGAGTGATCGTACGCGGAATCTGATCGGACAAGCCGAATTTCAACAAATGAAATCGAGTGCGCTATTAATAAATACGTCGCGAGCGGGCATTGTCGATCAGGAAGCTATGGTGGAGGCATTGCAGCGTGGTGTGATTGCTGGTGCAGGTCTGGATGTATATGAGCAGGAACCGCTACCCGTTAACCATGT
>NZ_LFRE01000023.1:0-2463 GCF_001077515.1 Acinetobacter sp. VT 511
ATGGGTTCCCCGTAATAAAAAAACGCCACACCCCGGAGTAATTTCGCTCTCCAAATGGTGTGGCGCCTATTAAACACTACGGTCAGAATACCCTATCTGTCCTAGGGCAGACAGCGTTTGACTCAACCTGTTTCCCTTCGTTTCATCCGCTTCCTTAGCCGCGCATACGATGCGTAAATCCGCGGAGATTCTTTGGTCAGGATAGGCCCCAGCACAGCCAGAATTAACACATACAACACGGCAAACGATTGGATGGATGCCATCAGCCCTCCGGCCTTGCCGATGTTCGCCATGATAATGGAGAATTCGCCCCGGGAGACCAGGGTAAAGCCCACATTCAACGAGGCCTTAGGGCTCATTCCAGCCAGTCTGCCAGCGATCATACCTGCACCATAGTTACTGGCAATCGTCAGAATAACGGCAATAATCGTCATCCCAACAGCTCCGCCAAGTGAAGCCGGCTCGATGGTCAGGCCAAAACTGAAGAAGAAAATTGCACCAAAAAAATCTTTGAAAGGCATGATCTGATGTTCAATCCGACTCACATGTCTTGATTCGCCTTCACTGTATCCTCGTCGGACTACAGTCAACTGTGATAAATCACAGAGCTTAATAACAATGCCGCGCATTATACGCAACTTAATCACTAAGCTCTATAAGCTATCAGTTCGTTTGCTTAATGTTTAACTCATTGCATCGCAATGAGTGGTGGAGACTAGGAGAGTCGAACTCCTGACCTCCTGCGTGCAAAGCAGGCGCTCTACCAACTAAGCTAAGTCCCCAGCTTATCAGTGCTCGCGGGCGACACCACCATCGCGGTCGGCCGTCGCATCCTCGCCAAGCCCGAGGACGAGGCGGATCTGCGCCGCATGCTCGCCCTGCTCTCGGGCCGGCGCCACCATTGCCTGTCCGCCGTCTGCCTGATCGGCGCCGACGGCAAGGCACGCACCCGCATCTCGGACACGGTCGTCGCCTTCAAGCGGCTGAACCAGGCCGAGATCGACTGGTACGTCGCCTGCGGCGAAGGCATGGGCAAGGCAGGCGGCTATGCCATCCAGGGCAAGGCCGAGGCCTTTGTCCGCTACCTCGCCGGCAGCCATTCGGGCGTGGTCGGCCTGCCCGTCTTCGAAACGCGCGCGCTGCTGGAGAGCGCCGGGTACAGCCTTTGCAAGAGGCGAAAGATGACAAAAAATGCGTACGCCTTTAGCCGCCCAGAAGTGGACAGATTCCTGACACATAAATTGCTTAAGCTACATAACTTACCATGACTATGTAATCTGGGGACGGGGTACTCAACCCTGGCACATAAACCAATGAATACTGCTGTTTAATATGAGCGAACTTTGCAAGAGGCGAAAGATGACAAAAAATGCGTACGCCTTTAGCCGCCCATAAGTGGACAGATTCCTGACACATAATTAGCCTAAGTTCCATAACTTACACTCCTTATCCAAACTCGGCACTGGTCAAACAATCCTGGCACATAAACCACTGAATACTGCTGTTTAATATGAGCGAACTTTGCAAGAGGCGAAAGATGACAAAAAATGCGTACGCCTTGCCGGAGAGGTGCATCTGCACCCGGTATATCTGTCGAAAATGTACAAACAATCCACAGGTGAAGGCATTAGTGATTATATTATCCGTTCCAGAATGGAACGTGCGGTTCACTTGCTCAAGCATACGGCGATGAAGATCTATGAAGTCGGTCAGGAAGTAGGGTACAACAACACGCCTTATTTCATTCAGGTGTTCCGCAAACATTATGGACTGACCCCGCAAGATTTTCGGAACGGTTAACAAATCAATATGAACATTGAAATTGTGATATATGTTTGCCTCCCCGGCTGCACTATCCTTTTCATGTAAGGTGCATTTGGCACATAAGGGTATCCAAGTTACCTGAGGAGGGGTTAGTTCATGTATAGAAAAATGATGACGGCATTGCTCGCAATAACGATGGTTGCTGTAACGGCATGCAGTTCGGGGGCCAAGGAAGAACCAACGAAGGAAGCCGCTGCACCACTTGCTCTGCAAGACGGGAAGTATGAACCGGCGGTACAGATGAGTTATTTGCGGGCCTGGAATGATGATACGAAATTATGGTCGTCGTGGACGCCCGGTAACGGGTCCTGGTAACCGTCCATTGAAATCTCTCAGCCACATGCTGAAAGGTAAACAAGGACGTTTCCGTCAAAACTTGCTCGGTAAACGGGTTGACTATTCTGGTCGTTCCGTTATCGTTGTTGGACCTTACCTGAAAATGTATCAGTGTGGTCTGCCAAAAGATATGGCACTTGAATTGTTCAAGCCTTTTGTTATGAAAGAGCTTGTAAATAAAGGGCTTGCCCACAACATCAAGAGCGCGAAACGTAAAGTTGAGCGTGTAAGTCCTGAAGTATGGGATGTTCTTGAAGAAGTAATCAAGGAGCATCCGGTTCTGTTGAACCGTGCCCCTACGCT
>NZ_LFRE01000024.1:0-1526 GCF_001077515.1 Acinetobacter sp. VT 511
TTCGTTGTGATTGGGTAATTCGTTGCAGGGATATATAACCAATTATTTTTACTTTATCCAGCAATACTTAAAGCGTTACCAACTTAAGAATCAGGAATTTAGACTCACAAAAACAGGTTGACAAAAAACCACAAAAAAAGATACTCTTCCTAATAACAATGAATATTTCCTCTTACAACCTTAGACTGTAACTTGCATTCAATAAACGGAATATGCGTATGGTTCTAATAACCTATTTCATGAAGCGAGGTGTCCGCATGAGAACAGTTGCGGACTATTTGGCAGAAACTCTGCGTAATCTAGGCGTTACTCATGTCTTTGGTATTATTGGTAAATCCATCTGTCCTGCTGTACTGAAAATGGTGGATTACGGATTAGAGTTCATTCCAGGCCGTCATGAATCCAGCTCAGGTTTTGAAGCATCTGGTTATGCATTACAGACAGGTAAACTCGGCGTTGCCTTTGCCACATCCGGCCCAGGCGGAACCAATCTGCTTACTGCAGCAGCTCATGCAAAGGCCAACAATCTGCCTGTACTGTTTATTATCCAATCTCATTCAATTTAAAATGCATTTTCTTCAAAATGGTAATCTGCTGAAGCCGTAAAATATCCTTTTCACCATATAATCGATACTGATTGTTCTCATTACGGGCCGGTCGCAGTAAACCCAGCTTTTCATAATAATGCAGTGTTCGGATGGATACTCCGGTATGTTTGGATAGTTGTCCAACGGTATACAACAGGCAGAACCCTCCCTCATGATTTATGTATTCTCCACCAGCGCCATGCATTGAGCACCGCCAGAATGATCCCACCGACGAAGATTATCATCATATACAAAATAAATATTTCGGCTAACCCGTTATCTTGCGCGGTATAGTTTAACAATGCCGGTCTATCACCTGGCATAACAACGAATCTGGCTACCTCCAGGTAAGCGATATGAAATCCGATGGAGGCCCATAAAGATCCGGTCAAACTGCGCAGAAGCTGTACAGCCATTCCCAATGCCGTTAGCAATATATCATTAATTTCCGTATGGTACGCATGATGTGTTTGCTTTAATAATTGCTCGGTTTCCGCTGCTGTCCAATGAATGGTGATCGTTTCACTATCTTTGCCAATCGTCTCATCACAATCCCTATCTTTAGGCAGCGAGCTTAGCTGTGCCCGCTCCACACGACTCCAGTATGGATTCTCTTGCTTCATCGCCGGGCTGTCTGCAAACGTCGACAATTGTTCTGCCCATTGTTTAAACGAGGTCGTTTTTTGAGGAAGTCGGATTTCTTGGCCTCTCAGGAACTGGTCTTGCCCTGTCTGAATATCTTCATATAAAATACGCCATGAAACCCCGTCTACCAACAAATGATGAATGGCAATAAGCAGGTGATCCCCTTCAGCACATTGGAACAACCCAAGTTTGATCAAAGGTCCGTGAGACAGATCCATACCACTCTGAATTTCTTTTGCTTTATTTTCAATGAACGATGCAGGATCTGCTTCTGTTTTGAGGTCAACGATTTCA
>NZ_LFRE01000025.1:0-1510 GCF_001077515.1 Acinetobacter sp. VT 511
CTCCCGCATGGCACCATCCACGATACTCTCCGGAAAATCTACCTTCCCCCCAGGAGCAATGTATCCCGGAAATCCTTTGCGGTCCGGCCGATTCATTAACAACACCTGATCATTCATTTTGTCCCATACCATACACATCGTTAATATCTCTATTCTAGTATCCATATTCGTCCTCCTGCTAACGTGCGCTTCTCTGCTGTACACTAACATTTCTGGGAATAACCTGTGTTTTCCTTCTTTATTCCCACTCTGATTCATTGGTATTTTCACCGGTCTCACAGTATAGTCTATGATGATATATATGCATACGAAAGGCGGACGCCCTGTACACCTGTACATTAGAAGCCCGCCTGTTTTGTGATATTCTATGCTGCTCTTTCCTCAAGCCTGGAGTTTCCAGTTCTCAGTTCAATTCCGTAATCAACACCCGGCGTTCCTTCCATTCAGCCCGGCGATAAGCCTGTTGCATACCAAATTTGCGGATACTTGCCTTTGGCACCGATTTATAAGGCAAAACGATCGTAAAGTCCTCATCAAACGGGAAAAACGACAGGCCTACTTTTTAGGCCGAAAATTTTCTTCCCAGCCTGCCGCCAAAATAGCGAAAAGAGCGCTCCATCTTCATCTGAATGATGCACAGTTTGAGCAATTGGAGCAGCTCTTTTATCAGCCATTTTCGAAGAAAAGATGGAGGATGTTCATTCAAACGAATAGGAATCTATAAGTGATATGAATTCGGTTATTTCATTTTTTCACGCTAAAACAAAAAAAGCCTCTTCCCTTCTTTGGATTAAAGAATAGGAAAGACTTTCGTGGTACTACGATTCAATTCTTTTGATTCAATTTAACTCAAGTCAACTCGTTCTAATTCATGCCATCATATCGTTTTAAGAAGTTGCTGGCTAAGCTGCGGACAGTCATGTGATGAAATGGGGATAAGGCGGCGGTGATTGAGATGAATAGGGCAGTGTCTTGATCGGGGAGGCCTTTCGACTCACCCTTCGACTCGCTTCGCTCGCTCAGGGTGACGTTCTTCGTTCGCTCAGGGTGACGATGTTTTTTAATATGGCGAATAGATATAAAAGTAGCTTACTGAGATTAGGTAAGCTTTTTGTTTTTTTAATGGTGGGATTGCATGTGGCTGCGCAGGGAGTGGAGATAGGATCGGTAAAAGATCAGGCATTGCGAATGTTGCAATTGCAAGGGAAACTGGATGCAAAGTATTCTTTAATGGCACGACCTTTTTTTACGGAAGGGGCCATTACATCTGACAGCATTTATAAACTGATTGATGATAGTGCCAGTATAAATGTGACCAGGAAACGAATAGGAGACAAAGGGGTATTAGAAATATTCCCTTTTACCATCAACAGCCAGTTGAATACACATCACCCTTATGGATGGAATCAACCAGGGTTTGTACAGGCGAATGGATGGCAGGGGTTTATTACTGCCGGCGCTTATACTGCTATTGGGCCATTGAGTATACAGGTAAAGCCTGTAGTGGTAT